>CAYMBT010000091.1:0-4902 GCA_964388755.1 uncultured Pseudobdellovibrionaceae bacterium
TGCCCTTAAAGCCCTTGAAGGCGATAAAGGACCACTCGGTGAGCCTTCAATCATGGCCCTTATGGATGCAGTGGATGCAACTATCCCTGAGCCTGAGCGTATGATGGATAAAACTTTCTTGATGCCTGTTGAGGACGTGTTCTCAATCTCTGGTCGCGGTACAGTTGTTACTGGTCGTATCGAGCGTGGAATCATTAAAGTGGGCGAAGACGTTGAGATCGTTGGAATCCGTCCCACTCAAAAAACAACTGTTACAGGTATTGAAATGTTCCGTAAACTTCTTGATGAAGGTATGGCGGGGGACAACGCAGGTTGTTTACTTCGTGGTACTAAAAAAGAAGAAGTTGAGCGCGGACAAGTTCTTGCTAAACCAGGAACAATTAAGCCCCACAAAAAATTCAAATGCGAAGCCTACATTCTTACTAAAGAAGAAGGTGGCCGTCATACTCCATTCTTTACCAACTACCGTCCACAGTTCTACTTTAGAACAACAGACGTTACTGGTGTTTGCAGCCTTAAAGAGGGTGTAGAGATGGTTATGCCTGGTGACCAAATTGAAATGAATGTCGAGCTCATCGCGCCAATCGCCATGGAGAAGGAGCTACGCTTCGCTATCCGTGAGGGTGGTCGTACGGTTGGTGCCGGCGTTGTTACTGAAATCGTTGAGTAATTTTAAACGAAATTCACTCAATCTTAAAAGGTCCCTAGTCAATGGGACCTTTTTTTGTTAGAAGATATCAATAAGTAGGGCAGTGGCTCAATTGGTAGAGTAACGGACTCCAAATCCGTTGGTTGGGGGTTCGAGTCCCTCCTGCCCTGCCACTTTTAATTTTAAAGAGTAGAGGATATGGAAAAAACAGTTCAAAAAATCATGATGGTTTCTTTTGTGGCCGCAGCTTTTCTTGTGGGCTACACAGTTCAGGTCTTAAATACGATTCTCTCCAGTGTTTCTGGAACTTTCGCGCGACTGACCGATTCTGATCTTGCGACACACGGTGCACCTGTTGCTCTTGGTGTTTTGTTTTTTGCTTATCTCAGCTTCACTCCTAAAGTAAAAGCTTGGGCACAAGATGTAATTGTTGAAGTCAGTAAAGTGGTTTGGCCATCACAAAAAGATACGACAGCCATGACTATATTTGTTTGTTTTTTTATGCTTGTTTCTGGCGTGATCCTTGGAATTTTCGATTATATCTCAAGCCAGGTCATCCAATTTATTATCGAGTTGAGTTAAGGAGTCTAAGGTGAGTCAGGATAAAAAGTGGTACATCGTTAATACTCAAACCAGTTGCGAGAACGTTGCGAAAACCGCCATCGAAGAAAGAATCAATACCAAAAACATGCAAGAGTTTTTTGGCGACATTCTTGTTCCATCAGAAAACGTAGTTCAACTGATCAAAGGTAAAAAACAAACCCGCGCCCGTAAGTTTTTTCCAGGATACATCTTTGTACAAATGGTGATGAACGATAAAACTTGGCATCTTGTTAAGTCCGCTTCTAAAGTCACTGGCTTCATCGGTGGTGATAAACCCCAATCCGTACCAGAGCATGAAGTTACAAAAGTGACTCAGCAAATGGTGGATGGTGCCGAAAAATCACGTCCCCTTGTTTCTTTTGATGTTGGCGAATCAGTCACTGTTATTGACGGACCTTTTAGCAATTTCAACGGAACCATCGAAGAGATCAACGAAGAAAAAGCCAAAGTTAAAGTTTCTGTCTCTATCTTCGGCCGTCCAACACCCGTTGAACTCGACTTCATCCAAGTCGAAAAAAACTAAAAATTTTCTTCAATTTTAATCACTGGCTTTGTTGCACATGAAGCCGTTCCCCAAAACCAAAGAGTCCACAGAAATAGGCACGCCCATCCATGGGCTCTGCCAATATTTGCCCTTCGGGCAAACCACATCACGTTTATTGGAGGCCTATTTCTATGGACTCTTTGGTTTTGGGGAACTCTTTCAGTGGCAAAAACACCAGACTGACTAGTCATTGCACTGAATTTATGAACTTATTTTTTTGTTTTCCACTTTAGAGCGGAATCAAAGATTTCATCTATGTTTGAGTGCTTAAGCTTAAATCCAAATGCATTTTTAAATTTCTTAGAATCACAAACCAATTTCGCCGGATCCCCAGCTCTTCTTGACTGCCAATCAATAGAAATCTTCTTCTTTGTCGACTTCTCTGCCTGACTCACCAACTCAAGAAGCGAGTATCCACAACTATTCCCCAAGTTATAAACCTGATTTTTCAAAAAGGTACCAAGTCCCTTTTCCGCATCATCATTAGATTTGGGGATCAAGAGACCAGATTCTTTTTTTTGATTTTTGCTGGATCCAATCAAAGCTTCCAGAGCGAGGACATGGGCCAGGGCAAGATCTGTGACATGAATAAAATCTCGCACACAGGTTCCATCAAAAGTGGGGTAGTCGTTGCCAAAGATTTGGATAGGTTTGTTGTTCAGGGCCGCGGTGACGAGGTTAGGGATAATGTGGGGTTCAGGGTCATGATTTTCACCAATCTCTAAATCTGGATCGCTGCCGGCGGCATTAAAGTAGCGCAAAATCATATAATCCAACTGATCCATTTCACCGTACTTTTGAATCCAAGACTCGGTGATTTTTTTACTGAGGCCATAGGGATTAATTGGGTTGAGTGGATGGCTCTCATCAATGCTTTCACTGATAGCTTCGCCATAAACTGCACAGCTGCTGGAAAAGACAAAAGGTCGAATCTTTTTTTTAACCAAAGTCTCAAGAAGTATAAGGCTGCCATAGACGTTATTTTCAAAATAAAGCTGAGGCTCTCGAACCGACTCCTCAACGTAAGCATAAGCCGCCAAATGGATCACTGCGGTGATATGATAAAGATCGATGGTCTCTTCAAGCTTTTTAGCATCGTGAATTGAGCCCACCACAAGGGGGCCCCAAAGCACGCTTTTTTCAAAGCCGCGACTTAAGTTGTCGTACCCAATGGGTTCATGGCCGGCCTGAGAGAGGGCTTTTAATACATGACTGCCGATATATCCTGCTGCACCTGTGACTAAAACCTTGGCCAAAAAATCTCCATATCCAATAGAGTTATGTCTAACCTAAAAGTGCTCTTAGCTTTAGCTTAAAAATATTTCTGCCTGATAATAACTTTAATAAGGCCTTTTAGAGCCCTTTGTTTATATTCGCCATTTTCACCAAAGTCTTTTGTTAAATGATAATAACTCTCGTTAGGGGATTAGGAGATTTCATGCTAAGTCGGAACTCAAATGTAAGGGCTATTACTTTTAGCCCAAGCCATGAGAGGGTACAAAACTTCTCTGTGGATAAGTCGGGCTAAAAAGCCGGCTCAGCCTTGATAAAACCCCAAAAAATCAAGATTATTCTGCTTGCTCGGCTCCGGAATATGGATTATACCGTTCGATTCATTGTCGACAAAATTGGAGATTTCTCATGGCTAAAAAAGTCACTGGAATGATTAAGTTACAGATCCCTGCCGGAAAAGCCAATCCATCACCCCCTGTTGGTCCTGCATTAGGTCAACACGGTGTTAACATCATGGAGTTTTGCAAGCAGTTTAACGCTCGCACACAGAAGGCTGGAAACACAATTATTCCAATCGTAATAACGGTTTATCAAGATCGTTCGTTTACTTTTATCACAAAAACACCACCTGTTTCGATTCTTATTAAAGAGTCATGCAATCTTAAAAGCGGCTCTAAAATGCCACAAAAAGATAAAGTGGCTAAAATTAAAATGGACGAAGTCAGAAAAATCGCAGAACTCAAGATACCCGATCTTAACTGCATGACCGTAGAAAGTGCTGTGAATCAGGTTCTTGGAACATGCAAAAGTATGGGCGTTGAAGTCATCGGGTAAGGATTAAAATATGGCAAAGCTAGCAAAAAGAGATAAAGCAAATAAAGCAAAAGTTGAGAGCTCTAAAAAGTACTCGATCACTGATGCTTTTAAATTAGTGACTGAAACTGCAACAGCAAAGTTTGACGAAAACATTGATATCGCTGTTCGTTTAGGTGTTGACCCTAAACAAAGTGACCAACAGGTTCGTGGATCTGTTTCTCTTCCTAATGGTGTGGGCAAAAACGTTCGCGTTCTTGTTTTCGCTAAAGGTCCAAAAGAAAAAGAAGCCACAGACGCCGGAGCTGACTTTGTCGGTGCTGACGACTTGGTTGAAAAAATCAAAGGCGGCTGGCTTGATTTCGATAAAGCCATTGCAACTCCAGACATGATGGTGACTGTATCTAAAGTGGCTAAAATTCTTGGGCCAAGAGGTTTAATGCCTAACCCTAAAGTCGGAACAGTGACCATGAATGTGGGCGAAGCTGTTTCTGCTGAGAAAAGTGGTAAGTGCAGTTTTCGTGTTGAAAAAGCGGGTATTGTTCACGCAGGGATCGGCAAAAAATCTATGGGTTCTGATAAACTCAAAGAGAATTTCGTGAGCCTGATGCACGCTCTTTCAAAAGCAAAGCCCTCTTCAAGTAAAGGTGTTTACTTGAGACAAGTGAGTGTTTCATCAACTATGGGTCCTGGTATTACAGTTGATCTGAGTGATGTGGCTTCAGTTTTAAAATAGTTTGTTCAATTTCATTTCATCCCAGCGGTGAAATGATATGGAACAAGTTTAAACAAGTTTGTTTTCTAAAAAGAGTTCTCTTAAAAAGTCTCTTTTTCAAAGACAAATACGTGAAAATTAACCGCGGTCGAAGACTATCGGTACTTTTTTAAAAGTTTTTTTAAAAAAGTTTAAACCCGCCGATTGAGATACGGAGTAACCCTCCAGATCGCCTACTAATAGGAAGGAGGATAAATGCTTACACGCGCCGAAAAAGCCGAGCGAGTCGATATCATATCCGAGAGCCTTTCCCGAGCCAAAGCCACTTTTGTGGTTGATTTTAAT
>CAYMBT010000091.1:4912-10197 GCA_964388755.1 uncultured Pseudobdellovibrionaceae bacterium
GAACGTTGAGCAGGTCACAAATCTGCGCAAGTCTCTCCATAAAACCAACAGCGAAATGAAAGTGGTGCGTAACACACTTGCGAGGTTAGCTCTCAAGAATCACCCCGAAGCCGATAAGGCCCTCGACGGTGAGTTCGTTGGCACGAATGCCCTAGTTTTTGCTTTTGAAGATGCCAGTGCATCAGCAAAAGCCCTTTCAGAGTTCAGCAAAGATGTTGAAAAACTGAAATTAAAAACGGGTGTGATGGAAGGCCAGAAGTTAGATGAAGCAAAGATTAAGTTCCTTGCCACTCTACCGTCTAAGGATGAATTGAGAGCTCAGCTACTCAGTGTCATGACAATGCCAGCCACAAGCTTGGTCAGAGTGATGAATGCTGTACCAAGTGGCATCTTAAATGTGATGAACGCTTATAAAGATACTAAAGGTGATAACTAACTTAACTTAAATTTAATTTCTAAAAAAATGGAGTAAACAATGGCTTTAAGCAAAGATGAAGTAATAGATTTTTTGTCAAACATGACTGTAATGGAGATCGCTGGTCTCGTTAAAGAACTCGAAGATAAGTGGGGCGTTAGTGCTGCTGCTCCTGTTGCGATGGTTGCTGGTGGTGGCGGTGCTGCTGCAGCTCCTGCTGAAGAGAAAACTGAATTCACAGTTGTTCTTGCTAACTCAGGTGACAAGAAAATCAACGTAATTAAAGAAATCCGTGGAATCACCGGTCTAGGCCTCAAAGAAGCTAAAGACCTCGTTGAAGGCGCGCCTAAAACTGTAAAAGAAGGCGTAACTAAAGACGAAGCTGCTAAAATTAAAGATCTTTTAGAAAAAGCTGGTGCAAAAGTTGAAATTAAGTAAAAATTCAACTCTTGAAATTTAATGTATTGATGTTGAGGGAAGGTCCATTAGGCCTTCCCTTTAGGTGTTTGTGATCAATTTTTAATAAGGAGACGGAATGGCAACCAGTCCGGTTACTGCTTCGAATGTCCGCGTACGGAAATCATTTTCTCAAAATAATGTCGCTATCGACATCCCCAATCTTATCGAAATGCAAAAGTCCTCTTACGAGGCCTTCCTGCAAAAAAATGTAGACTCGGATCGTCGAGGTGAAGATGGGCTTAACGGTGTTTTTAAATCCGTATTCCCGATCAGCGACTTCAACAACACTTCAAGTCTTGAATTTGTCAGCTACGTTTTAGAGCCGGCCAAATACGACGTTGAAGAGTGCAGACAGCGCGGAATGACCTATGCCTCTCCGGTTAAAGTCACTTTACGCCTTATTGTGTTTGATGTGGATGAAGCCACTGAAGCGCGCAGTATTCGCGATGTGAAAGAGCAAGAAGTCTATTTGGGCGAAATCCCACTGATGACTAAAAATGGATCTTTCATTATCAACGGTACAGAGCGTGTTGTTGTGTCCCAGCTCCATCGTTCACCCGGTGTATTTTTTGATCACGATGATGGTAAAGGCTCAAGCAGCGGTAAATATATTTACTCTGCTCGTGTAATCCCATACCGTGGTTCTTGGATTGATTTCGAATTTGATCAAAAAGATCTTCTCTATGTTCGAATCGATCGTCGTCGTAAACTTCCAGCCACTATTGTTTTAAAGGCCCTTGGATACGACACCCAACAAATCTTAGAAATGTATCATGATATCGACGTTGTTAAAGTCGGTAAAAAAGGCGAGTACCTGCGAAGTTTTGACGTTGATAAAGTGGCTGGTCAAAGAGCCATCGTTGACATCGTAGATCCAACAACAGGCGAAGCCATCGTAAAAGCCGGTCGCAGAATCACACGTGCCGCCGTTAAAAAAGTCAAAGAACTTGGCCTTACTGAACTTTCATTAAGTTCTGAAGACCTTATGGGTAAAGTTGTGGCTTACCCCATCGTTAACGAAACAACAGGCGAAATCATTGCCGACGTTAACGCTGAACTCACTCCAGAAATCTTAGAAGCCGTAACAGCTTCAAAAATTAAAAACATTAGCCTGATTTTCTTTGATGGTCTGACTGTTGGTCCTTATCTTCGTAACACATTGCTCGTTGATAAAGTGGACACCACAGAAGAAGCCATCATCGAAATTTACAAAAGACAAAGACCCGGCGAGCCACCAACCATTGAGGCCGCTACAAACTTTTTTAATCGTCTTTTCTTTGATGCTGAGACCTACGACCTTTCTGAAGTGGGTCGTTTAAAAATCAATCACCGGTTTAACATCCCCTTTGAAGAGTGCCCTGTTGAACACAGAACACTGACCGCCAAAGACATCACTGAAGTTGTAAGAACTCTCGTGAATCTTCGTAATGGTAAAGGCCAAGTGGATGATATCGATCATCTTGGTAACAGACGTGTTCGTTCTGTGGGTGAGCTTTTAGAGAACCAGTACCGCATCGGTCTTGTTCGTATGGAAAGAGCCATCCGTGAGCGCATGAGTCTTCAAGATGTTGAAACCATGATGCCCCATGATCTTGTGAACGCAAAACCTGTTAATGCTGTTGTTAAAGAGTTTTTTGGTTCTTCTCAGCTTTCTCAGTTCATGGATCAAACAAATCCTCTTTCTGAAATTACCCATAAAAGACGTCTTTCAGCTCTTGGGCCAGGTGGTTTAGAGAGAAGTCGTGCAGGGTTTGAAGTGCGTGACGTACATCCTACGCATTACGGTCGAATTTGTCCGATTGAAACTCCAGAGGGACCAAACATTGGTTTGATCGCCTCTCTTGCGACTTATGCTCGTATTAACAATCACGGGTTTATCGAGACACCTTACCTTAAAGTTCAAAACCGCCAAGCCGAAGGCGAAGTGGTTTATTTATCAGCTCTTCAAGAGACTGATCATCACATCGCTCCAGCGACACGTGACTCTGATAAACTTCTTAAAGAAGACCAGATCACCACTCGTCGTAACGGTGATTATCAGCTCAATTCCGCTGATAAAGTGACTTATATGGACGTTTCTCCTAGTCAGTTGGTATCTATCGCTGCTTCGTTGATTCCGTTCCTTGAGCACGATGATGCCAACAGAGCTCTCATGGGTTCAAACATGCAACGTCAAGCGGTTCCTTGTCTTCGTTCGCAGTCACCACTCATTGGTACTGGGGTCGAGAAACTTGTGGCTCGCGATAGCGGAACATCTGTTGTTGCTCTTAACGATGGTATCGTTGAAGAAGTGGACGCAGCCCGTATCGTTGTTCGTCGTCTTGCAAAAGGTGGCGGCATGGGTGCCAATGTGGACATCTATAACCTTACAAAATATCAAAGAACCAACCAAAATACTTGCTTCAACCAAAAGCCGATTGTGGGTAAAGGTGATCGCGTTAAAAAAGGCGACATCATTGCCGATGGTCCTTCCACAGAGTTTGGTGAGCTAGCAATTGGTCAAAACATCCTGGTCGCCTTCACACCTTGGATGGGTTACAACTTCGAGGATTCTATTCTTATCTCCGAGCGCTTGATGCGCGAAGATGTTTACACCTCTATCCACGTTGAAGAGTTCGAGTGCGTTGCTCGTGACACAAAACTGGGTAAAGAAGAAATCACTCGTGACATCGCCAACGTTGGTGAAGAAGCCCTTAAAGATCTTGATGAATCAGGTGTTATCCGTATCGGTGCCGAAGTTCGTCCAGGTAATATTCTAGTGGGTAAAGTTACACCAAAAGGTGAGACTCAGCTTTCTCCAGAAGAAAAACTTTTACGAGCCATCTTTGGTGAAAAAGCCGGAGACGTTAAAGACACCTCTCTTCGCGTACCATCAGGTGTGACCGGAACTGTGATCGATGCCCAGGTTTATAGCCGCGAAGGTGTTGACCGCGATGTTCGTTTACAATCCATTATCAAAGAAAAGAAACGCAAAATCGAAAAAGATTTTGATGTCGAACAAAACGTTATTAAAAATAACGCCATCGAAGACCTTAAGCAGATCCTAGTTGGCAAAAAAACCACAGGCGCTCTTCTGAACGAAGATGGAACTAAAAAACTTCTTGATAAAGCTCAAGTGATCACCAGTGATGACCTCGAGACTATCGCTTTCGAACTTCTTTCTTACATCCCACTAGAAGCTGAACTTGAATACCAAGTTTCGCGTGTGGTTGATAAAGCCAGAAATCAGCTCGACGCCATTAAAATGGTTTTCGACGAAAAAGTAGATCGTCTGACTAAAGGGGATGAACTTCCTCCGGGCGTTATCAAAATGGTTAAAGTTTATGTCGCCATTAAACGTAAGCTCCAAGTGGGTGATAAGTTTGCTGGTCGCCATGGTAACAAGGGTGTGGTCTCTAAGATCCTTCCGGCAGAAAGTATGCCTTACCTTGCCGACGGTACACCGGTTGACATGGTTTTAAATCCTCTTGGGGTTCCTTCTCGTATGAATATCGGTCAGGTTCTTGAGATCCATCTTGGTCTTGCAGCGCGCGCCCTTGGTCAGCAGCTTCAAACACAATTGGATGATTTCAATGCAACACGTGCGCGCGAAGCCATGAAAGCCACTTTTGATGATGCTGAAATTTCTCAAAAAGTAGACCAAGCCGACGAAGAGTCTCTTAAAAAGATGATCAAGGCTGTCAGTAAAGGTATCCATCTCGCTTCTCCTGTTTTTGATGGAGCAAAAGAAAAACAAGTTAAAGATCTTCTTAAAAAAGCCAATATGCCCACTTCGGGTCAAATGGTTCTTTTTGATGGTCGTACTGGTGAAGCTTTCGAAAACCCTGTGACTGTTGGCGTGATGTACATGCTTAAACTGCATCACTTGGTCGAAGAAAAAATCCATGCTCGTTCTATCGGTCCTTACTCTCTTGTTTCTCAACAGCCATTGGGCGGTAAAGCTCAGTTCGGTGGTCAGAGACTTGGAGAGATGGAAGTCTGGGCGATCGAAGCTTATGGTGCAGCTTACTCTCTTCAAGAGTTCCTGACAGTGAAGTCTGATGACGTCGCTGGAAGAACAAGAATGTATGAAAGCATCGTAAAAGGTGAAAACATTCTTGAGCCAGGTCTTCCTGAATCCTTTAACGTTCTCGTTAAAGAGCTTCAGAGCTTAGGACTCAACATCGAATTGATCGAATCCGGAATCCTTACAGATTCTGATGACGACAATGTGGGAATTGAAGAAGATTTTATTGAACAATAGATTTTTAAAAATACATAGGGAGTCACTTTGAAAGACTTATTAAACTTTTTTGACAAGCCAAAAGATCCGCTATCCTTTGATGCTGTTCGTATTTCTATTGCTTCGCCAGACATGATTCGTTCATGGTCCCATGGTGAAGTAAAGAAACCCGAGACCATCAACTACCGA
>CAYMBT010000092.1:0-10163 GCA_964388755.1 uncultured Pseudobdellovibrionaceae bacterium
TACATGTTAATAGTGTATGGCTCTGGCAACTGCGTTCCAGCAAGGATAACCCCACCGGTGTAAAGACCGTACTTGGCCAGTTTAAATCCGATGCTGTTACGACCCATCTCTAAAGTTCGAGCGCGATCTTCAGCCGAGCCAGTGGCAAGGATCACCAAGCTATTAAAAAGTTTAGGTGCCCCTTCAGGTCTTGGTTGAATCAGGTAGCGCATCAAAAGCTCGAGGCGAGTAAATAATTTTCGCCCGTCATAAAGGGCCGCATTGGTGCTGAGTAATGTGTCGTTCACATCAAGAACTTTTTTAATGGATTCAAACTCGACATCAGTCAGTTTGCCATCTTTTAAAGCCTGCTCGATCAAAGGAATGGCTTCGCTGGGCAGAACCGTTTTATTTTTATTTTCTAAGGATTCAGAGAGATCTTTTAAAAGCTCGGTGGATGAAATGGCTTTCTCCATCATCTCTTGAAACACCTTATCTTGGTTTTGCATGGATTTATTAAAAAATTCTGTGATCTCAGAGATCAGTGGACGAACGTTCTCGTAAGTTTTTGGATCCACAAGAGCCACGCTCACATTAAAAACCAACTGCTGTGTTTGAGCGAGCATGGCAAACTGTTGGTAACTCAGGCGCTGCGCACCCACTTTAAGATAACCATTTTCAATGGTGAAGTCTTTAGGAATCTCGGTTGTGTTCAGTGGCAAAGTGTATACGGCAAGAGGTGCGTTACCTAAATTGGGCTTAAAGTAATTTAAATCAATAAAGCGAATGGGGATAGATCCACGATTTTCAATCAAACTTTCTTTTTCGATAAATACCAAGTACTGACCAAAAAAGAAAATGGCCTCAACCGGAATTAAAAACTGATTAAGAATTTTACCCTTGGGACCGGCTAATGTAAAAGTCACATCCCCTTGGGCAGACAATCCCTCGATAGGGTTCGCTTTATTAAAACGCGGGCTTAAAGATTGGGTGAAATCCCTTTGTCTGACCTGATGAATCACATGGCCATTTTGCTCGATCAAAATATTAAGGCGATTACCCCAGTAATGTTTGGTGCGAAGCTCTTGATCGATCATAAAATCCACCGGCAAAGCTTTACCTTCACGGGGATCAAACTTTTTAAGGTCTTCGTATTCTAAATTGGCCAGTTGATAGCGAGACTGGATGTCTTCTAGGATCAAGCTTAATTCAGAAAACTTTTCGCTATCGGCATGGGTTAAGGTGGCTCTATTTTCGAAGACTGACATTTTTTGTTTTACTTTTTCAGCTAACTCATCAAGGTCAAAAAGTCGTCGTTCGATATCTTCTAATCTTTCGATGTAGTCCTCAAGACGAGCTTCGTTGGCAAGGGCCTCTAGTTTTTCGGGACGCTCGTCGATGGTTCTTTGACGAAGAATATGAAAGGGATCAAGTAGGGCTTCACCCTTTTCTGGGTTAAGAATAGATTCTTTAATTTGCTCGACGGCTCGACGCATCTCTTCGTCGGGATCTGGTAGATTATCTTCACCCTCAAGAATAACGGCAGGGCTATCTTCTGCAACAGCTTGGTAATAAAGCTGAAAAGGACCACCAGTAAAAACAATCAAAAATGATAAAAACAAGGAAAAGAAAAATCGAGAATTAATCATCACAGACACCCTTATCTAAATTCAAGCAACTCGCAAACATAACAGAAATGGTTTTTCTTCTGTAATTCTTTACGTTTATCTGAAGTTTTTACAGGTCACCGGGCTTTTGTAGACACCCATTTTGGAACCTATAAAGGGACAAAAAGAGATTTTAAAGGTTTTTCGTGGTGAGGAGAGTGTCCAAAGGTATCCACCCAGGTCTCTGGGGTCTCCATACACATAAAAATTTTCCATAGGGGATTATGATATTTAAAGCGAGAAATAATAAAATTAAACATCTCTGTTCTTAGTTTTAGGTCGTAGCGAAGCTTGCCATCGGCGCCAGAAAAGGTTTCGGCACGATTGACCATGCTATCCATCGCAAAACGCTCGCGCATGATATTTTTTTGGCCCGGTTGAAAGCGCAATGCCCCAACCGACAGGTAAGGAACATCTTCTGGCTTAAAATGGGCGCAAATGGTGTCCACCAAATGGCTATAACTTTTTTGCCAATCTGGGTGCCAAACCATGGGGTCTATGTGAAACGAGATTTGAAAACCTTTTTGGTAGCACTTAAGAGCCGCCTGAATTCTTTCATCAAAGCTTGCTGTGCCATGCTCTTCGGACTCGATCACTTGGGGTGGGTTAATGGACCAGCTCACAATAACGTTACCGGCATGATCTGAATCTAAAAACTGATCCACAAAGTTTGATTTGGTTTTAAACTCAAGTTTCCAGAGGGGATAACTTTTAAAAAACTCAATCAAAGTTTTTGAATAAAGGGTGATGGGATCAAGGCTTAGACTATCAATCACCTCGCCCGTACCCACACGAAGGGGCTTATCTTTTAAATTTGTCAGCGACTCTAACTCATTAAGAGCATCGTCAATGTTAGTGTAAACCGTCAGATAATTTGAATTGATAAAAGATTGCAAATAACAGTAACTGCAGTCCATATCGCACTGAAAACCAAGATTCAGAACATAGTAATTACAACAGGCCAGTCCCTTATGAAAACCCGGGCACTTTTTAAAAAACTGTCCCTTAAAACGAGTCAAAAAAACTTGTTTTTTACTTTCGCTAAATTCGTTTGAAGTCAGTTCACCCTTTTTAAAATTCGGTGGCAGACCATCAATAAATTCAACTTTTTCTTTAAAGGTTTCTAAAAATCTTTGGGCCACAGCCGATGCTTTGACCTCGTTATCGATATAGATTTTATTAAATTTTTGACCCCAGTTCATCATGACTCTTTATTGTTCAAGTTCAAGACGAGTGAGTTTTTGTTTAAGATCTTTGCTGTCGGTAAAAGTGATTTGCAGGCGATTCATCAAACGATCACCCTGGCGAAATTGGGTCAAATTCATAAACTGTGGCAAAGCACCAAGGGGTTGATTGTTAATCTCAACAGTGTCTTTTTCAACAGTCATAGGAAAGCGAATTTTAACCAGCTGCTCAAGCCAATTTTGATTGGGCTTAGGAGACAATGTCTCTAAATCTTTCTCCATAAGAATCAGATCCACCAAAAGGTCGATGATTCTTTTACCATCAGAACGGGTGATCATGAGACTTGTAAAATGGGGGGCCAATTGATTAAAAACAAAAAAGTCATTAAGGGCATTAAGCGGCATCAGGTCAGCTGAAGAGAGCTTTCTTTCAAAAGCCCAGCTTTTAAAAGACTCGTCAGTTTGTAGGACCTTATTGATGATCTGCTCGCTTCGGGTGTTCCACACCAGATTTTGGCGGTTAAAAAACAAGTCCCAATTGATGTTCTCTTGCAGAATAGGTTTGTTTTGGATAGCGCCATAAAATTCAGCGATCTCTATGAAACTAAGGTGGCCATAAATATCAAATAAAAGTTCGGTTAAAGGATCAAAGCTCAGATCGATAAACACCGGGTTATCGGTGTTTGAGGGGTTAAGAACGATGCCCTTCCATTCGATCAGTATTCGATTAAAGTGGCTTTGACGGGATTTGTACTCAAAACTCGAGTATTCGGATTTTTCACTAAAAAGCATAGCGATGGGCATACCATGTCATTGTCAGGTGGGCAATGGCATTTGGCCCCTCTCCACTATACAATATTTTTGCAGAGGAGAGGTTTAATGAGTCGATGGAAGCTCAGATCAGAATTATTGGGGGACGTTGTATTTTTTTCTTACAACTCTTTAAATACCGAGGATTGCGCCGAAGTTTACGTTTGGGATCTGGATAAGACCTATCTCGACACCAGCCTCAACACCCTTTCTGACCTTTGGCGAACCATCTTTGAAAAATCCTTTCAAAAAAGAAACGTGCCCGGCACATCGACCCTTGTTGCCAGTGTTAAAGACAGTTGGCTAAGAACTCGGGGTGATCTCCCCTTTCCCCTATATTTCATCACCGCATCCCCACCGCAAATGGAAACCAAAATTCGCGAAAAAATGGAGATTGATGGGATTTTACCCCAAGGTATCTTTTTTAAAGATAATCTTAAAAATATTCATCCCGGCCGTTGGCGAAAACTCAACCAACAAGTGGGTTATAAAGTCCAAGCCCTCATGCAACTCAGAGCCAAGTTTCAAAGTGAAATCACCCAGGTTCTTTGGGGTGATGACAGCGAAACCGATGCCACCATTTATTCTCTTTACTCTGATATTTGCTCAAGACGCTGGCCCGAGCCTGAATTGATTCGCTTGCTTAAACATTTTTCTGTCTCTAAAGAGCAGATCGACACCATTTTAGATTTACAGGATCATTGCCCCAATCAAGACCCGGTCGAAAAGGTTTATATTAATTTAGCCGTTGATACGGACCCCGAATATTATATTAAATTTGGCCGACGAATTGTGCCCACCCATAACTCGTTTCAAACAGCACTGGATCTTTTTCAGGATTCAAGGCTTCAGAGCTCACAGGTTTTAAAAGTGGCCCAGGATTTAATGACCAACTATGGATATACGGGCGATGAACTTGAAACCTCGCTCGACGAGATGATCCGTCGAAGGATCATAGCTCAAGAAACCCTAGAGAGAGTTCTACCTATTTTACAAGAAAACGAAGTGATTAGCCTTGATTTTCACCCTTCAGTTCCTCCATTAAAAGTGGAATCCCAAATTGGTGATCGTATTTTTGGTGTCGAGGGCGAACTTGAACCTTGGGTCCCAGAGCGCATCGATTATATGCACGACTACAGATAGTTAAAATTTGTTTTAGCCCAATTTGTATTGAGGAAATTTACCCCAAGAGTGGGCTTTTTAATACCCGTCTCTGTGACTCTTCTTATGATTTGGTGTCTCGCGAACTGGCACGAATCATGAACATTAGATTATAGAAAAAAGAATTTTAATAACCGATTGAAAGCCATCGAGGTCATAGTGATAATCGTGAAAAGTTTTATAGCTGTATTTATATTCTTTAGTTTTTTAAACTTAGCTTGTTCTAAAAACCGCTCGACCAATGATACCTCAGGACAGAGCCCCATCACTGCATCAACAGATAATCCTCAACAAAAATTAAATGTGAGGATGCAGGGTGATTTTAACAAAGTCCAAGATGGGGTTACTGTCCAGTTGAGGATCGAAGGTCTTCCACCCAATTCAGAGCACGGCTTACATATCCACGAGGTTGGGGATTGTACACCGCCAAGCTATTTAACTGCCGGTGACCACTTTAATCCTGATCTAAAGCCCCATGGGTCTCCCAAAGATATGGGATCCCATTTTGGTGATCTGGGGAATATTATAAGCGATGCTCAAGGCATCTACTCGGGTCTCATCAAAATTAAACGGGCCACTACGGATGGACATTACAATATTCTTAATCGCAGCCTGATTGTTCACGAAAAAGCCGATGATTTTAATTCTCAGCCGGCGGGCAATTCAGGAAGACGTTTAGCCTGTATTGTAATAAGCGATATTTAAAGAATGGCAACGGATGATATTTTAGCTGAGCGAATTTTCAGTTAAACTAAAGAAACCCAGCGACTTTAAGCCCCTCATCGATCAATGAGCTGTATCAAAATGAGAATCGCTTTGGTTTTTTGTGATAAAAACGTTTACAATGGTTGTATATTTTTTGAGCGGGGGAATTCATGAAAAACGTATTTGGCTTAGCCAGTCTTTTTATTCTTAGTTTATCATTGACCTTTTTTTATCAAAGCTGCGGCGAAAAGGCGATGCAATCAAACAGTTCTAACACAGACTTGCAGGTTATCGTAACTCCCGATGACCCCAACGATCCAAACGATCCTGATCCCGAAGTCGATCTTGAAGAAGACGGAATTTTTGCCATTGACCTTGGTAAGGGTGACAACATTTTTTATCTTAACGGTGGTGGTTTATCCCTTAATTTAAGATCAGCTCGTATCTATTCAAGACTTTTTCATACTAACCTAGAAAGCATCATTTATCACACGGCTGGTACACCACTGGACCCCGATCTTAATTCAGCTTATTGTGCAGACTCCGCCCTTCCCCATTGCCAACATATCGATCGTATGACTTGCCTTGGGATTGGCTGCCATGAACCCAATCAACCCATTCGTTGCCACTTTCAAAAGCGTATGAGCTCTGCAGAAGTTTCAGCAGGTCTGAGTGCCATAAACTCTATGGCCTTTCAAAATCGCATCGTCACACCTGAAGATCCCATGATCAGTGACTGTAATGATCCAAAACTTTTCTTTTATTCATCAAAAAATACTTTAGAAGTTTCTTTAGCCGATCGTGCCTGTGTCCCCAATGGCCAATATTATGCCTCCCAAGGATCCAGTATGATCAAAGATTTTATGAATGCCGAACTCAATCGGGTACAAAACCTGGCTAATAGCTGTAATAATTTTGCGACCTATGTTTTTAACAGCACCCTTTGGAAGTATCGATCTAATAACGGATTTACTACAGCGATCAACTCTCAGTTCAGAGAGCTTGAATATAGTAACGCTAAAGTTAAAATCCGCTGGAAAGATAGTGGCAACAACCAAACCTTTTGCAACCCCGATGTATTTGTGAACCCGCCTGAAATGGCAGCTTTCTTTCCAGACACTGGTATCCGTTATGATGTCTTAAGAACACAGGCCATGATTGCTGATGCACCGGTGAGCGAAATCACCTATCAAAATGTGGGCGAAGATGGCGACTGGCAATTTTTATTGGATGAAAATTCGGCGCTCACCTATGGCGGTGGCGCCATTATTTCATCGGCCCAGGCCACAGCCATTCAAGCTGCAGTTGAAGTTTTAGTCGCTCGGGCGAAAACATTCACTACCTCAGTTGTTTGCCCTTAAAAGTATAAATATTCTTTAAATTAAAAAAGGACTTAAGTTATTAAGTCCTTTGAAATTTCTGATTATATTGTTGGGATTCAATTATAAAGAAGTGGATCTGACACAACGAAAAGACGACCAACCCCACGTAGCGGCGTTAAACTGGTAGCCTGTATCAAATTCGGTAAGATAAACATTTCTTTTTGAACTCGCTGTTTTAGACCAATAAGAATCGTTTGCAAAACCTTTAAGAGATTCAGTCTTGCCACCAAAAATTTTACATCCTGGATCAAGCTGTGGATATCCCTCATAGTAGTTTGGCATTTCAGACTTACAAGCCATCAAAGCGAGCTCAGTTTGCTCTGGTAAAGACCAGTCATCAAAGCCAGCAAAGCTTAAGTCTTCACAAAACTCAGTGGCATTGCCGTAAGTGTATTCAAGCTGATCAACTTCACCAAGGCACTGCTTATCAGACAAATCAGCACAAGCCATGGGTGGTGTCGTGAACAAGTTTTTATTTTCGATCTTTCCAACAAAGATCATACCACTCAGGCACTGATCACCAGCTTTGCCAAGACCGGCACTACAAGCTTCAACAGCCTCTGTTTCAGATTCACCCGCATTTCTATTGGCAAAATTCGGAGGCAAACCATCACGATTATTGGGCCACGAACACCCTGCCAACAAAACAAAAACCAATCCAACAGAAAAAGATAGAATACCCATAAAAACCTCTCGAGCGAACAAAGCGCTAATATTTGTAGCAGTTCTATATCTAAGGTTGATTCAAAGTAATATCAGAATGGTCAACGCTGAATTTTTTTTAGGATCATTGAGCTTTGCACAGATTTAATGATTTCCTATTTTTGAGAGTTTTAATCCGACAGACAAGGGCTTAATTATGCTTTCTGTCGTGTTTACAGAGATTTAAACTAACCCCCATTGAGCAAATAAAAACAGTTCGTCATCTTACAGAAAATAAGATGATGACGAATTCAATGGTAATGTTTGATTAACAGAAGAGATGCTGATTCATTCCATGTCGATTGATTCTTGTTTATTTAACAATTCCATCAAGTTTAGGGAAAGCGATCCAAGCTTCGTTCTTTGGAAAGCCTTTCGGGCGTGGCTCGCAAAGCTGTTTTGAACTTAAAAAAGCGGTGTATGCACAAATAAAAGCTTCAAACGCAAAAACATCTTTGACCATGATCTTAAAATCTTTTTGATAAATAAAACTTTTTTCTTTTTCGTTCCACAGATTTAAAAAATTTTGTCTGACCACTGATCCATCGGTGCTGTTTTTATAAAAAAGGATTTGGCTGGGCCTTAAACCTATCTCATGTCCTAAAACCCAGGTGCTTAGCTTTGGCATCACTTCTATGGTGTTGGTTTTACCCATCCGACGTTTTAAAAATAAAGCTCGGGCTGTCAGTGGGCCTTTGTTACTGCCAAAGGCGTGATCAGGATAAATCGGGGCATCGATCTCTGTAGACACATACTGCTCGACACATCTTTCGGTATAAGGGGTAAAGATTTTGTTGGGGCGTTTTTGGGGAGAGCGTTTTTTATGCCACTTCCACATCCACTTGATCTCGGGCTCTTCGCACTTTTCAAGTCCGGGACAAGTTAATTTACAGCGCATACACTTTGGACTTTTTAACGGAGCATCAATACCAACAACAGCAAGATTCTTTTTGATTTTATCAAAGATTTTTATGATTTGGGTATCAGCTGTTAAACGGGGTTTTTCTTCGATGTTCTCATGAAATTCAGATAAAAATAAACGGTTCTGTTTAACATAGTATTCTAAGATACAAAGACAGGTTTTTCGCCCCTTACCGCCCCCTAAAGTAAGACCTGCGAACTTAATGACATTAAAGCTCTCGGTCTCATTTCTCATATCAGCTGAACATCCAAATGCTTAAAACCAGCCTCTGTGCAGGCTTTGATCACTCTTTGTTTTTCTGTGGGTTTAGACCAAACAAAAACACAACCGCCGCCGCCTGCGCCACAGATCTTAAGGGCTTCTCCACCGCTGGCCAATGCAATCTCTGTGAGCTTTTCGATTTCAGGTGAAGAAAAGCTTTCGGCCAAATCCATGCGGGCTTCGTACTCTTTATTAAAAAGTTGGGGCATTAAAGAAAATTGTCCGTTAATAATAGCGTCTCGACATTCACTGGCCACAAGTTTGATTTTCTCAAGGGCGTTCACTGTTTTTTGATCACCATCAATAAACTTTTTCATCACAAGCCAATTGTTAATGCCAGAATGATGGGACTTACCGGTAAAAAAAACTGAAATATGGGAATCCAGATTTAAATTCTTAACCGGAATTCTTATAACCTTTGGCCATCCGGATTTATAGTCGATAATATTGATTCCACCTTCAATAGGCGGAAAGTAGTCTTGTGTCCCAGTCGGAGTCTTTAAAATTTGCGCTTCAATGCCAGAACAAAATCGCACCGTCTCGTACTGATCATAAGAAGCCTTCATCATTTGATTAAAAGCTTTAAAAATCGAAACAGACAAGCTTGAGCTTCCGCCAAGACCACCACCCACCGGGCTATCGCTCTGGGCACTGAGTTCAAAACCAAAATCCGGGTTCCAGAAAAGAATATGCTCTTTAAAAAAAAGAAATTCTTTTTCAAAAGATTCTTTAACTTCGTTGATTGATTCGAACTCAAAAGTTTTGTTCATCTCGCGCGAGATCACTTTTATTTTTTGGTCGTCTCTTTTTATAAGGCGACAGCTGGTATAAATACTGATGGCCACATTGATGGTTGTGACATCCCCCATAATGGCGTTGATGGGCCAGCAGTCCAGGGTTCCGCCTGCAAAATCAATACGGGTTGGGGATTCTATGAACACTTCATTTTTTTGCATCTGTAATCACCTTGCTCAGTTCTTGCTTAAATGAGTCTAGCGAATATTCGTGCTCATTCGCAAAGACATTAAAATGGGGGGCAAAAATAAGTTGATCCTTTTTCCACCACAGAAATCTTATGTTACCTTTTTCGGTTTGCACAATCAGCTCGTGGTCATGATTTAATTTTTCTTTTTCGTTAAACTTTAAGTTCTTAACAGTAAAATCACCCAGAGTCTTAAAAAATATCACTAACTTTTCTTTTGAAAGCTTATGTTCTTGATCATCCATCCAAACGCTGGCTTGGGTCGAATCCATGGATGACACCTTCCACAGGGTTTTTTGGTTTTTATCTTTAAGCTCAACACTTTTAACCTGTTCGCCGCGTATGGGTAAGGTTTTATGATAGTACTCCGCTTTGGGGTAATACAGAAATTGGCCCCAAACATTATGG
>CAYMBT010000093.1:0-10080 GCA_964388755.1 uncultured Pseudobdellovibrionaceae bacterium
CTCCACAAAATCAAGAGTTTGAACCCATAGGTGGAGTGAGAGAGCTTGGTGGCGGAGAATTTGATATCAATATGTATCATCCTAACCTAGCCGCTAATAGCTCGTTCTTAGGGTCCTTTGAGAATCGTTTTAATTACGTTGAAACTATGCTCCCTGTGACTCCAAGAGATGTTGTTTGGCAATTCAGCTCGACACGCCATACGGCAGAGGTATCTTTTGACGACTATATTAGCCCTTATATGGTTATCAATGCAGAAATGACGGCAGCTATAGGTCAATTGGATAGAGGATCTATGGCTTATTATGATGGAATTTATAAAGGAGTAATACAAAGAACAGTTGCTGTGAAAAATCCCGAAAGACCTCCGGTAGGTCAATTGTATTTTCAAAATGCTTCGGCTCCACCACAAAATTTTTTTAAGCCACCTCTTTATGGTGAACCCATCGGTCAACTGAGGATGGAGCCTATTGCCAAAGGGGGTATTGATGGCAAAGGCGTATGGTTTAATGGTTCATCGAGTTTAAAATTTTCTTTTCCGAATCAAGCAGGTTCAGTTTTTAATTTAGCGACTCAACCCCACTGGTTTATATCTGTCTTTATTGATTTGAGAGAAAAAAGTACATCAGTCAAAGAGAAAACTATTTGGTCTTTGGCCAATGGTAAAACAATCAATCTCGTCAAATCTGTAAAATCTAATGATCGAATTGTGTTTGATAAGATTAATCTTCGCGACGGTTCTGCTGCTAGAAATATAATTTCTGAAATGAGTCTTGGAACATTGAGCTTTGTTGACAACAAATGGACTCACATTGGTATACAATTTAAAAAAGGCCAAAAGCCATTGCTCTTTATTAATGGCTACAATTTTAAATTTTTTAACCCAAGAACCTCAAAATTCTCTCAAGCTCTACTTAATTTCTTTGATCCCATGACTTCGGCTTCCAATGTAAGGCCGGCTGTATTCTTAGGAAGTCTCACTTCCACCCGAGCTTCTGTAAGAGGTTGGCTGGATGATTTTAAACTTGTGGCTCGGGATCCCAATTTTGAAGAAATTTGCAATTATGCTCGAGGAACTATACTTGATATTGATAACACAGCTCACTCGACGTTGATAAATACTGCTGATATGTATGACCAACAAGCCCATGATCGTTTAAAGCGCGGATATGGACAGTTAAAAGCCCGTCAATACGCCTGCTTTACCCTTTATCAAAATTCTAATTCTAAATCCCTGCACGCCAACCCATCTTTTGCTCATCTTAAAAATATTCCTAAAGGTGCTGAGTCTGTGCGAGAAATATTACACTTCAAAAAAAATAAGCTTGTCTACGGCGAACCCCGTCCTGACTTCAGCTCAAACAAATTTTGTCTATCTTGTCATTTGAAAGAGACCTCTGTTGTTCCCCATCCTCAACTTAATGTCTTTGCCTTAAAATCAGCTATAGATGTTTTTGGACCCAATAAGAATTATAATGCTGAACTTGATCCACGACGCCAACCTTCTCAACCTGATCGATACATCCGTGGAGTAATACCGGCCTATTACTTTAAAAATGGACCAGCAAAAACAATTTATTCTGACAAAGAGTTTATTGACCAATGGCTAAGTCCTTAGTTCAAAAAGCTCTATAAAATCGGATCATGAAATTCTACTTTTGCTTTTATGGATTTGTTTTCAAATAATTTAAAAATATGGACAAGAAAAAAATCTTGATCAATAAACGCCACTTCTCTTAATGGAAAGTAGCTGATCCGAAAGGATTGAATACAAGTTTGGTTTTCATGGGCAATTTCAAAAGCTGTTCTCTGAGGATGATTGAATTGTGAGACCAATGATCAGTCCAAAAAGAGGCCAGCCCCACTGAATGAGTGTCTAGTTGTGAGACATAATCAGCGCCATTTTTTGTATCAAAACCCTAAATAAGATAAAATGTTGGTTGGTTTACGAATCATTTTGGGGGAACTCTGTGAGAACTATTTATCAGATCTTAATTGTTCTTTTGGTTTTATCTTATCAGAACTGCTCACCCTTTGAATCTCAATCCGGGGACAATTATTCTTCGACGGCAGAGGTTCTGGCTTTTTCTCTCAACTGTTCATCAGCAGACCCGCGAAACCCTCTGTCTTCTGAGCTCAAAAGACTGAATCCCTTTGAAATTGAGAATACTTTGTTGGATTTATTTGAACCCTATCTTTCTGTGAACCAACAAACACAATTTAGAAACCAAATTCGTCCCTTTGTTGACGATCTTCCCAGGATTGATGTCCATCTTGGGATGGATCTTGCCGACAGTGGTGTGACTTCTATCCATGTCGAAAAACATTTTCTTTTGGCTGAAGCCGTTGCAAACTCTATAGCCAGTCAAACAAGTGCGTTGGACCTAATGCGTTCGGGTTGCACCACAGCAGCCAACACTGAAACTTGCCGCCGTCAATTTATAGAGAGCTTTGGTTTGCGCGCTCTTCGTCGCCCCTTGGACACAGAATCCATCGACTTTTATCTCAATGTCATGAATGGTCATCCCGACAGTTATCGTAATGTGATTGCAGCGATGATTGCATCCCCGCTCTTTTATTACCATGGAGAGTTTGGAACAGTGGCCGATGCCAGCTCCGATCAACCCTTAGTTGAGTTAGATGCCTACGAGAGAGCCAGTAAGTTATCCTATTTTCTTTTACAAAGTATGCCAGACGATACTTTGTTGGCTGCGGCTCGCAGCGGACAAATACTAACGCCCCAAGGAGTTCAAGCCCAAGTCAATAGACTGCTTTCGACACAAAAGGTTCGTCAACGTTTGACTCGATTTTTTGCCAATCAATGGTTGCACCTGGACGACACAGCTGAAACTCGCTTAGATATACAAAAGGTACGAACCCTTTCTTCAGAGCTTGGAACTGCAGACCAAATCCAAAACCTTCGTCAAAATCTGATTAATGAAGTCTACGACTATTTTGATTACCTTATTTGGGTGCAAGAGGCCAATTACGCTGAGCTGATGACCAGTAACCTTGTTTTTCCTCGCACGCCCGAGCTGGCCGCCATTTATGGAACCTCGCTTTGGAACGGAAACTCTGAAATCACAAATTTAGTACGCGCTCCTGCCGAAGAGCGCTCTGGGGTCTTAACACGAGCACAATTTCTCTATACCGGTTCTGGTAGCACACGCCCTATTATGAGGGGTGTTCATGTTTATCGCGATTTTATGTGTCAGGATCTTGATCTTCCTCCAGATAATAGTACGCCCATGGGCGTTCAAATCACCGATGATATGAGTGACCAAGAGGTTGTGCGTGCCACGACTGAGATGGCGGGAACTTCTTGTGTCGGTTGTCACCAAAATATTATCAACCCTCTTGGTTTTGCATTTGATAGTTTTGACCCCTTTGGAAGATTTCGTCAGCAAGAGCGTGTTTTCCATCCCGAGAGCAGCAATGAGGCCGGTCAAGTTCTGATCACTAAAGATATCTCACCCACGCAGCAAATTAATATACCTCCTTTTATTCAAGGGCCAGTGGATGGAGCTGTGGGTTTAAGTCGACAGTTGGCAAATAGCCCTGATGCTTTGGCTTGCTTTTCATCTAAGATGTGGAATTTTGCTCAAAAGAAAAATATGCAAGTAGCCGACAATGCTTGTGCCGTACAGTCAGTTTACGAATCGCTCAGTGGAAGCGATGGAAGCATTCTCGATGCCATTCGCGCAATTGTGATGCAACCCGAATTCATGAAAAGGAACATCCAATGAAATATGATCCTATGTCTCGACGTTTTTTTCTTCAAGGAGTGGGTGGAAGCCTTATGGCTCTCCCACTTTTGCCCTCTCTCATGCCTTCCACTGCGGCCGCTCAGTCTATTCAAAGACAAAAATTCTTTGTCGTGATCACTGTGGATCATGGCGGCACTGGTTTTAATCGGGACTGGTACCCTGCGCCCTTCATAGACAATTTGAACTCTAACCAATTCACTCAGACCACTTTTATCCCCTCTGGCGGGCAAAACAGCATACCGCACGTCATTCGTAGTGCCCGCTTAACAAATCTTTTGTCGACCGATCCAGGACACGATGGTGGAAATGTTGATAATGGTCAGCAAAGACTTTCTTTTATTTTAGGTTCTTATTTAAATCCCTATTTGAGCAAGCTCAATATGTACGCCGGTCTTGATGGTGGAATGATTTACTATGGGCACTCTCGGGCTGTTTCAGCGGGGAGCATCTATGGAGTTGATCAAAGAGTTGTTTGGCCGACTGTGGACCATTTTCTAGCCACCTCATCTCGCTTTTATTTAAACCGTGAGGCCATCTCTATTCCGGTGGTCAGTCAAGGTGGGTACTCACAACTGGGCGATGGTGTGAGCTTTCCAAACACTTCAGACTCTCTTTCGGGTATTTATGATGCTCTTTTTTCAAGGTATCAAAATAACCAGAATGCTACAGAGTTAGCTTCTCGTGCAAAAAGATCTTTTTTAATTGATCGTGTGCTTGAAGATTATCAAAGAATCGTCAATGGTAACAATACTCTTTCACGACGAATCTCCTCTGCTGATAAAATGCGTTTAAGCCAACACTCCGAACATATGTTTGAGGTCGAGCAGAAGTATCAAAACCTTATTAATAGTTGCAGTGAATACGCTCGCCCCAGCATTACAAATCCAAGTGGATTTTGGCCAGGTCTCTACTCCACTCAAGCCGATTACACCCGCACCTGGGATGTCTTCACAGATATGCTAGCCACTGCTTTTAGTTGTGGTGCTACCCAAATTGCTAACCTCTCAGGTGACATCAGTCACTTTCTTCATCGAGGGGATTATCACCAAGAAATTGCCCATCAACACACAAACAGCCGTACTGCACAGCTGACCCATAATCGCAATATCCGTTGGCAAGCCGAGCACATATTTGGTGCTATGGTTAGGAAACTGAACAACATTGATGTTGGAAATGGTCAGACTTTACTCGATCGTGGTCTTGTGACTTTCATGCACGAAGCTGGAACCAACACTCATGATCATAATAATTTGGGTTGTGTGACAGCGGGCTCACTGGATGGATTTTTTAACACTGGAAATTTTGTCGATTATCGTAATTTGCAAAACCTAGGCCTTCTATGGGATTGGACCCCTGCCAATGAATCCCTCGCACGTCCTGGTATTCCTCTGCAACGTTTTTATTCTAATGTTCTTCAGGGCTACGGGATTCCTCCACAAGAATTTCGACGCAACAATCGCCCGGGTTATGGAGCAGATCAAGATGCACCTTCTTACAACAGCACTCGAACGAACCCCAACCGACACATACCTTACCCGGTAGAGCTGGTCAGCCGATTTGACGAGAGATTGCCGATTGTGAACGGTTAAGCTCGCGATAGTCCATGTGGAATGTATTTGGGTTAAAAGAGCCCATTTTATGGCCGAGTCCAAAGGGGTTTTTCGTTTCTTTTAACAAGTTAAAGTTTACTCGCTTGGTGCTTGAAGAGCATTGACACGGTTAAAGCTCAATACAGTAGGGTTAAAAAACAAGCCAATTCTAAAAGCTAAACTTCTTGTGCTATAAGTTCCTCTATAACTTGAAGTTTCATTACTACCATTACCATTATCAAGGGCCAAATTGTTTGGGCCAATTCCGAATGGGTTAATTGAATAGGTGTCATGGGTGAAGTCATCGTAACTTAAAATTAAATAGCTATGACTACCGGTAATTTTGACGATGGTTTTATTTTGTTGGTTAACAGAAAAAAAACCAGGAGGTTGAGAGAAATTGAGACGAGAAAGTATGTAGGCCTGGTTATTTGTCACAACGCCAACATAATCATGTCCTTGAAAAAGATCTAAAGGTTCTCCAGTAATATTCAGTTGCTGCAGTTCATTGAGCTGACCCGATCGAACCGAGTAAGCGGTGACTCGATTCTCGTTATCGACCATTAAAAATTCGTCGCCCCCAGTGCATTGGATTTTTCTAAGATTTCTCTTATTGGTGACAAGAGTTATGATTGGCCCACCATAATTTCCGCTCCAAAAGCTTTTATGATAAAGAGTCTGGCCATCTTCTGCTATTGCAAAAACACGATTGTAATGACCTCTTAAATCCCTTAATGGTTGATCGACTCTGCTCGCATGTCGAGCATAGGTCTTATCAGGTTTAGCTTCTAAGATTACGATTTCTTGATTTCCGTCAGGATATGACTCAGCATAAATAGTGGCGACACCACCCTGAGCGCGGCTGACTAAAGAGATTTTTGATTGTGGATGCTGATTAAGCAAACGAAAGCGACTCAAATCTCCTTCAAATTGAGAACAGCGGGTATTGCCCTCTGTCGTAGCATAAGCCATACCGTTATAAGCCAACAGAATACAAGGGTTGTTATAAGAATCACCCTCTAAGGCAAAAACAATATCAGAGGCTTGAGGTTCGATAGAGACATGCAACTGAGTGGTTTGATCATTGAAGTCATTGGTCATCACTATTGTAAGCAGAGCTGGACTAAAAAACCGATTTTGATTTGTTGGTAAGGTCAGTTGAACAGAGCTTGACCCACTTAATGTTGTCACAGCCCAACTTTGGTTGATTTGTAATGATTCTTGAAAGTAATCACGTAATCGATAAAAATCTTGGCTTTCTACGTTCAACAGTTGAAATCTAAAATTAACATCCTCATTGACCAATTGTCGAAACGGAATATTAAGCCTCAATAAAGACCCTCTGGTGAATTTAAACTCTGCTGTTGCAGGAAAATAATCAGTATTGGGTGGAAAAGTAACTTGCTCAGCAGGAGTTTCTATAGAGTTAGAATTATCATCAACAGAAGTTTCAGGTGTAGTAATCTCAGTTTCGTTGGATGGATTTTCGAGCGGAGCATCTTCAAAATCATCATCTAGCCTTGGAACCACCTGACTTATTTCTTCTTCTGAACTTGAGACAATTTGACCTTGAAAACTTTGACCGCAGTTTTGAAAAAAAAGAAAAATAATGAAAATCAGTCCCAAAAAATGGCGTTTTGAAAATCGGACTAAATGCACCGGATACTTCCCCCATAGGATAGTAACCAATATTGTATACTAAAATATCAAAAGATAATTTCTGATTTTGATACAGAAAGAAAAATATTTTTTGGTTCAATTTGAAACTTATAAAGTGTTATTGAATACTTTAAAAATGGACCAGCAAAAATAATTTATTCTGACAAATAGTTTATTGACCAATGGCTAAGTCCTTAGTTCAAAAAGCTCTATTGATCTCACAGAGTCTTAAAGTTTGCAGAATAGATTTCAAAATTAAGTACAAAATAAAAAACTTTATTTGTGCAAAGGTTTTTAATTTAAACAGTGATGATTTTTTGAGCTTGGGACCATTGGTTCCAAAATTGGCAATCGGCCACAGGGTCTTTGACTAAATGAGGTTCATGAAATTCGATACTTGCTTTTATAGTCTTGTTTTCGAAAAGTTTAAAAAGATGGGGCAAAAAGAAATCTTGATCAATAAAGGCCACTTCTCTTAAAGGATAATAACTGATCCTAAAAGGTTGCACCAACGTTTGGGTTTCATGGGCAATTTCAAAGGCTCCTTTGCGCCAGGGTTTATTTTCATCAATGGATGTTGTTCCAGAAGGAAACAAAACCACTCTCTTCCCATTTTTAAGAGCCAGCCTTATAGCATCACGTGCCGATTGCCGAGAATGGGTATTGTCTCTTTTCACAAACACAGTTCCAAGCTTCTGGGCACCTGATCCAAACAGGGGCCATTGAGCCAGTTCTTCTTTAGCCACAAAAGAAGCATCTTCAACCGAGGCCATAACCAGTGGAATATCTAAATAGCTAATATGGTTTCCCACAAAAAGTGTGGACTTCTGATTTGTGGGCTGACCAATGATCTCTAGATCAACATTGAGTCGTTCTAAAATATTTTGCGCCCAATTGATTTTTTGCTCGGACATGGGTTTTAAAGATCGATCGGAGTCCTTAAGTCGCTTTCGCGTCTCACTGAGTATTCCCCAAACCCCACTGACTGCATCCATACTCATCATTCAACAAGCATAGGTCAAAAATTCAAATAAAAGCATCATGATTCTGTTAGGAATCCCACATTTATTCACCTATCCCCCAATCTCGATGATTAAACTAGGTGATGTGCACCGAATTATGGCAAAAGCTGTCTCCGTATTATTAAAAATCGGGAGGTTTTACCAATTGTGTAGCCCCAGGCGATAAGTCATAACTCATTTTGAGTACCAACAAGCCATAGGCCATAACTCATTTTGAGTACCAACAAGCCATAGGGCATAACTCATTTTAAGTACCAACAAGCCATAGGGCATAACTCACTTTGAGTAGCACCAAGCATAGGCAATAACAACTTTTGAGTAGCACCAACTCATAGACCATAACTCATTTCCGCAGTAACGAAGAATAACCCCGGCGCAGAGGTCACGTTGCATCAAATTCAATTTTTAAGAACCGAACTTGACTAATTTAAGTTTAAAAATTAAACTCGCAGTGAATATGCGAGATTTTAAAAATTATTAAATGATTGGGGAGCTTGTGAATATCAAAAATTTAACTGACGAACAACTTCACCAAAGATTGTTATCTCTGAAGTCAAAGGAATCACAAATTATTGCAATAATTATTTCTCATCTCGAAGAAGTCTATCGACGTCGACTTTATGCCGACCATAAGTGCTCTTCTATTTATGATTACTGTGTACGTATTTTGGGTTATTCCAACGGCGAAGCTCATAGAAAGATCAGTGCTTGTAAATTGGCCTCCCAGCATCATGGAGTTAAAGAGGCTATTGCCCATGGAGAGCTCAGTTTATCCAATGCGGCCTCTGTGCAGGTGTTTTTAAATCAATGCCATAGGGCTCAAGAGAAAGCTTTACAGTTGATTGGGAGACCAAATAGCAATGCTACGGCTCTACCAGAAGTAAAACTTAGCCCCAGAGCCATCATTGAGCGAGTTAAACATAAAAGTAGCCGGGAGTGCGAGATTGAGCTTGAAAAAATTGCTTCAGAAAGCCATCTCGAATTTCATGATAAAAAATACAGCAAACGTCACGTTGGAAATAAGCTGCTGCTAAAGATTTATTTGGATTCAGAGAAACTACAACTTTTAAAATCAAGATTAAATGTCAACTGCGAGCAAGAGTTGCTTGAGCTTCTGATGGATGAAAAGTTAAATGCGACAGAGCCTAGAACTGATGTGAAACCAAGAGCTCGCGAAAAATCCAGCCAAAACCCTCGCAACATAGCCCCCTCACAAAGAGCAATTATTATGAAAAGAGCAGATAAGAAGTGTGAAAACTGCAGCTCAAAACATAAGCTTCAAGTCGATCACAAACTCAGTATAGCTTTGGGTGGCAGCAACGATCTAGAGAATTTAAGGGTCTTGTGTCGCCCCTGCAATCAGCGCGCGGCGATTCACCAGCTAGGGTTAAAAACCATGAATCAATTTATCAATACACACTAAACCTCACTCCACCCCGACGCAGAGGTCAAGCTGCGTTATATAACCTGTGATGATAAAATTGATCGATCTTAGTTCGTCTAGAGAGAGGGTATGTGACTATCTACGTCTAGATAATGTCACGTCCTAAGACTATGGCTTTAACATCCGACTAAAAACTTGGTGTAAGTTAATTTGTTTCATGAGCGGGCTAGTCACTTGGCCGATTGAATTGCTAAGGATTCTTTGTTGAATGAAGTGTTTGGGGTGGCTCATATTATTGTGCACCAAAGTCAGGGGCTTGTCTCATAATGAAACGCCGAGAAGGTTTCAGGTCAGAGAAGGCAAAGAGAATTTTCTAAATATTTTATTTATTATGAAAAATGACCGATTATTATGAGTACGGGGGATTATTGAAACACTTCACTTTAGCTCTTCTATTAGTTTTATTTTCGGGCCTCAGCCACGCACAGTACGATGGCGACGATGTTTACGATCCTTTTGCCGACTACTCTGAATTTGAAGAAGACAGCCAAGAAGAAGCCGATATTAATTTCTTTAGAAACGGCCGTTTTTTTAACGTGGGACTTCTTTTTGGTGGGCGAATGTTCACCGCTGGCATGGCCCAATTCGTGGAAGCTGCACC
>CAYMBT010000094.1:0-10021 GCA_964388755.1 uncultured Pseudobdellovibrionaceae bacterium
TAAAAACTCGGTGAACATCACAAGCTGCAGCTGCAGCAAAAATTCGGGCGTAAAGATCAAAGGCATGGGCATGGTTTTGGGCATCGTAAGAATAGGCATTAGCAATTCCGTCATTTCTTGATGGGTTAAGATCAATATTGCTATAGCGACAACCAGCCGTTGTAGTGGTCACCCCAATTCGACTCTGGATATCAGAAATTCGATCCATGATGTTATCTAAAATCAAACGGTCGTTGCTACTGATGTTTCGACCATTTCGAGTGCGATTATAATCTTCGAGAACTCGAGTTAAGGCATCTGTTCTAGGATGGGGCTGACTTGTGACCGCACCATTTTCTGGCAAAGCCTGACCGTTAGACATAAATAAATTATTAAAGATCGTATGAGGTTTATCCCAACGGGATGGCACCTGACTGACCGTACCCACAGAGTTCATAGCATAAGAGTATCCATGTCCTAAGTGAAATGGGTCCCTCGAGTGGGGAGTAAAATTTCTGTTGTTTCCAAGAACTTGATCAATGGTTGGCATTTGTTTAAGGCGTCTGACATCTTCTTCGTGATTGTTCGCCGCCATATTGCCAAGCATATGCCCAGCACCATGGGCAAAACGGCTATGAAGATTAAGTCCTCTAAAAATATTCATTTTGTTGAGATAGGGATTAAAACCACTTCCAAAAATAAGTGAAAGTTGATTTCTGCCACCACTGATAAATGAATTCAGTGTTTGATAGCGAAAGGGTGCATCCCCATTAGCAGGAGTCATTTGATTAGGGAGCTCGCCCAATGTTGGAAACCAATTTTGATGATGGCCATAATCATAGGGGCCCACAAAATTAAAATATCTTTTCACCATACCAACACTTTGTCCCCAAGCCGATCGAGGCAACAGTGATGGTAGTAAAGGAAGTGCGAGGGTAAACCCGCCAGTACCTCTCAAAAAAAGACGTCGCGACAATTTATGACTCATGAAAGCTCCTCAGCCCTCTTTATCGAGCAAAAAGCGTTCCGGCTTAAACGTTATTTTGTTTTAATTGAGTCAGTATTTATTAGACATATCAAAATCTTAGACGATATTTTGAAGCTTCAGCTGACTCAAAATGAGAGGCTAAAAAATGCCATTTTTAAAGCTAATGATATAAAAATTTTAAGATGAAAAATTAAAATTTATGGAAATGAGTTTTTTTTAAGACGTCACTAAACTTAAAACTCAATTGAGTATCAAAATGGGATTTTTTTTAGGGATAATCAGTAGTGATTAAAAAAAATTAAACTCCAAAAGAGACGCCGCAACTGCAGGTCTTTTTGGCGTTGGGGTTACTAAAAATAAAACCCTGACCGTTAAGGCCGCCTTCGTAATCAAGAGTCATACCGATCAAATAAAGATAGCTACTGGTATCAACCACGATTTTCTCGCCGCCGCTTTCAAAAACTTTATCACCCTCTTTAACATCAGTGGTGAAATCCATTTTATAAGACATCCCAGAGCAACCGCCCTTTTTAACATAGACTCTGAGAACCGAGTCTGGAGCTTGCTCTTCGTCTTCTTTAAGTCTTCGAACCTGTTTTATGGCTTTTTCTGTGATTTGAATCATGGGTCAATAATAACTTATTTATTGCCCAAATGGAAGTCCGAGGCACTTTTGAGTGTATGCAGGATTTCAGCAGTCACCCACTTAATATCATCGAGGCTTGTCCCCTGCCCCAGCCCAAAACGAACGGTTTGTCTGGCTTGCTGATCGTTAAGGCCTATGGCTTTTAAAACATGGCTGACCGAGGCTGTTCCACTGGAACAAGCTGAGCTTGAACTAAAGGCCACTTTAGGCATTTTAAGAAGGAGTTTGTCAGGGGTTAGGCTAGAAAATGTAAAATTCATATTGTTAGGAAGTCTTTCATCGGGGTGCCCATTGAGCTTTACAAGACCAGTCGAAAGAAGCTCTTTGGTCATATAAGTTTTAAGTTCCTTAAGTCTCACACTTTCTGAGAGCCAATTTTCTAAAGCCCACTCGCAGGCCTGACCTAAACCAACAATAGATGAAACGTCCATGGTTCCAGCTCTCATGTTGGACTGCTGACCACCACCCATAAATAAAGGTTCAAGACTTTCTTTATCCTTAACAACTAAAACACCCACACCCTTAGGACCATAGATTTTGTGTCCTGAGATTGAAAAGAAATCCAAATCCCAAAGATTAAAATCCACATTAACTTTACCCACAGCCTGGGCGCCGTCGGCATGAAGCGAAAGCAAAGGGAATTCTTTTTTAAGATCAGAAATCTGATCCATGGGATTGAGAGTTCCAATTTCATTATTGGCAAAAATAAAAGAAAACAAAGTGGGTCTTTGGGGATCAATGTTTTTTCGGACTTCGTCCACCGAAACTTGCCCGTAGTGATCGACCGGTAAAATCTTGATCTCTGCCCCTAAATCTTTGGCCCAATCGCAAGCTCCATATGTGGCTTTGTGTTCTGTTGCTGTGGTGAGGATCAATGGGTTTTTATTTTTTTTCGTCCAACCAATAATGGCCCAATGGATGCTTTCTGTGGCACCGCTGGTAAAGAAAACTTGTGAGGCTTTACATTGGATCAATTTTGAAACTTGCTTCATGGCCTTGTGAACAGCCATCTCTGCCTTCCAGCCCCACTGATGGGTCGAGTTAGCATTGCCAAAGTGCTGACAAAGGTAAGGAGTCATAGCTTCAAAGACAACGGGAAGGACCGGAGTCGTTGCATGATAGTCGAGATAGATTTCTCTCGCCTTTTCCATCAACTAACCTTGATTCCCGTTTTTAAAATCGGGCTTGGCTTGAATGGCTACTTTGCTCTCGGTACCTGACCCTGAAGAAGTTTGAGCATTTCTATTTTGTGAGCCTTGTCTTGATCCCTGATTATTTCCCCGACGTTGATTGTTTTTTCTGTTGGGGTTGTTTTGATTGCGTTGTGCATTTTGATTCTGTTGGGGTTTGCCGTCAGCATTGGTCGTTGAAGCTTGTGCATTCTGCGAACGGTTTTGATGACGGTTTCTTTTATTTTGGCCTTGGGATTGTTTATCGTTTTGGTTTTGACGATTGGGATTATTGTTTTTTCCACCGCCACCACTGCGTTTATTGTTGTCTTGATTATTATTTTTGTTTTTACCGGTATAAAAATCACCATAAAAACTATCTCTTTTATCAAGATGAGGATCACCCTTAAAGGCTTCAACCGCAACAACTTCAATTTGTTTTTGATCAATCAGCTCTGGTGATACCGCGTCTTCAGCAACGACATTATCTAAAATTCCGCCCAATACAGCGCGCGATGTTTCGCCGTCTCTGCGGGATAAACGGTCTTTCGGTTTTTGTTGGGCTCTTTTTTCTTTTTCGATTTGTTCTTTAAGGTCGATTTCTAAATCACCAAAGCAGCGCAGCTGACAGGAAAGCCGCGAACGATCCACATAGTGGGCCGTACCGATCAAATCCAGTTCTTTTTTTGAGGGTGGCAAAACATGATGCTCGCCTTCAGCTATTTGCACTCGGCACTCAGCACAAGAGGGAATCCCTTTGCAAACGGATTGGATATGAAGTCCAACCCGTTGTGCGAGATGCAAAACCGTCTCGTTGAATTCTATTTCATGCTCTTCACCCGAGGGAAGAAATTTGACTTTCATGTCTTAACTCCCGACTCGATTAGCGAGCGTGCTCAACAGCACGTGTTTCACGCACCACTGAAATTTTAATCTGACCCGGAAACTTAAGTTCTTTCTCGATTTTTCGCGCGATATCTCGGCTCAACATCACTGACTGTTCGTCAGTCACCCGCGAGCTATCAACGATCACACGGATTTCACGACCGGCTTGAATGGCAAAAGTTCTCTCAACACCATCAAAGCTATTGGCGATGGACTCGAGGTCCTCAAGACGTTGCACATAGTTTTCCATGATTGATTTACGAGCACCTGGACGAGCCGAGCTGATCGCATCCGCGGCCATGACAAGGTAAGCCAGCATGGTTCTTGGTTTTTCGTCTTCGTGATGGGCTCTGATAGCATGACAAACTATTTCGGATTCACCGTAACGTTTTGCAAAGTCAGCCCCGATCACAGCATGTGAACCTTCGATACTATGATCCATGGCTTTACCAAGATCATGAAAAAGGCCAGCTCTGCGAGCGGCTTTTACATCAGCACCCACTTCGGCAGCCATGAGACCTGCTAACATCCCTACTTCTAGAGAGTGTGAGTAGTTGTTTTGGGCGTAAGAAGTTCTGAATTTTAAACTTCCTAATGTTTTATGGATTTCTCCATGGACACCTTGTAAGCCTAGTTCAAGACAGGCTTTTTCGCCTTCAGCTTTGATGTATTTAAAAAGATCTTTTTTGGTTTTATCAATCACCTCTTCAATACGACCGGGATGAATACGACCATCTTCCATCAGTTTTTCAAGAGATCGTTTAGCCACTTCTCGTCTGACAGGATCAAAGCCTGAAATTACAACAGCTTCTGGTGTTTCATCGATGATAAGATCGACCCCACAAAGAGCTTCGATGGCACGAATGTTTCGGCCTTCGCGACCAATGATTTTACCTTTTAATTCTTCGTTAGGTAATGGGATCACAGAAACCGTTTTCTCGGTGGTGAACTCGCCCGCATAACGAGAGATGGCCATACCGATGATTCTTTTTGCTTTTTGTTCGGCTCTTTGTTTGGCATCTTCTTCGATGGTAATAATTTGACGGGCCACTTCTGTTTTAGCCTCTTCTTCTAAAGAGCGTTTAAGCTCTTCTTTGGCTTCTTCAGGAGAGATATTGGCCGAGTTTTTAAGTTTCTCGGTCAAATCAACGATCTTGCTTTTAGCTTCGCGCTCGAGTTCGTCCATACGGCTTTCATGGGCTTTAATGGTCTCTTCGCGTTTTTTAAGATTGCTTTGCTCTTGCAACAAAGTTTCTTCTTTTTTACGAAATTCTTTTTCAAGCTGTTTTTCTTTTTCAAGAAGTCGGTCTTCTATTTTTTTAATGTCTTCTTTTTGTTTACGAATATCGTTTTCAACATTCTTTTTTGCACGAATCTCAAAGTCTTTGGCTTTACGCTCGGACTCTTTTAAAATCTTACTTTGCTCACCTTTAGCACGATTAATTATTTTTTCGGCTTCAAGTTGAGCGGATCTTTTTTTCTTTACTTCGATTATTTTTTTAACTGCAAAAAACACCGCAGCACCAACAACAATACCAATCACTAAACTTATCACGTTAAATTCCATTTCTAACCTCACAATTCACTTCAATCCATTGCAATGGACTGATGACAACATTCATCACCTGATCATGGACTTCTCTAGGAAGAAGTCCGTTCACAATACCTTCATTGAAAGTCACACCTAGTTTGAGACCTTTAAAATACTTAAGAAAACGATCGTAATAACCTGCGCCACGACCCAAACGACATCCTTGGCTATCAAATGCCAGGCCCGGAACCAATGCACCGGTAATATGGGCCACATCCACTTGAATCTCTTTAGAACTTGGTTCTTCAAGACCCCAAGAGTTTTTAACCAACTGGCTTAAAGAGCTGACACGACGAAAACTCATCTCTGTGGGAGTTTCTACTTTTGGAAACAGCCAATCGATATGATCACATTGTTTTAATAGGGGTAATAATTGGGGTTCATCTTTGAGCGGAGCAAAGAGAGTCCAAGACCCCGATTTGTTTTTTAAGAATCCAGAGATCTTTTGAACCAAGAGTTCAGACTGAGTCTGTTTTTGACTTTCGCTCAGACTTTTAAGTTTATTTTTATACTCAATTCGTAAGCTTTGTTTTTGCACAACAGTTCCCTAAAGCCCTAAACATGTGAGGCCCACATTTCAAAAATAATGTTAAAATTTGAGAAAGAATCTAAACTCTTTTCTCTTCAGGAACCTGTTGTATATGAGTGATGTGTTCAAGAGTGCGAGCTTCAAGGTTATCAAGCTCTTCTTTGGTTTTTTTTCTGAGTAAAAATAATTCTTCAGCTAGACGTAAACAGGCTAATAAGGCCGAGTTTCGTAGTGAGATTTTTGCTAGCTTTTGATCCATTTGTTCATCAACCATTTTTAAAATTGCATCCACTGTCTCTTGATCATGACTCGATTTCAAACGCAAAGGGACACCAGCAATTTGCACTTCGTAAGTTTTTACTTCTTGTTGCATGGCACCCTTCTTTAAACGACAAGTTCCTATAATTATTAGTAATATCTATTGAGCGCGGGGTCAATAGCCGGTCTCAAAATGGGCGATTAGGCTTAAGACAAAGGTCATTTATTATGATTTAAAAGCAACATGGCGGTTTTAAGGGTTTTAGGCTGCGGACTGGTAAGAAAGTCCTAAAGACATAATCTTTGAAATCAGCTGATCATACTTAAGGTCAGAGTTGTGCGCAGCATTAGCTAGGCACTCCCCCTCGGCCAGTTCGGCATTGGGATTAGCCTCTAAAAAGTACACCTCTTCATTTTCAGTTAAGCGCAGGTCAATACGGGCATAACCGGTTAATTTAAGGGCTTTATAGGCTTCTTTAGCCATATTTTCTATTTTACGCTCGGTAAAGGGGTTCAGGTTTTTTGCAATCCCCTTTTTGATCGAATATTTTTCACAGTAAGCCTTATTAAACTTCACATTTCGGGTGGCTATGGCATGACCCTTTTCTTTCAGATCACCAAATTTAAGTTCCCAAGGCGGCAATACCTTAAGCTGTTTATTACCGATGACTCCCACATAAAGCTCTCGTCCCTCAATGTACTCTTCGACCAGGGCTGCGGTATCTATTTTGTTATGGATAAATTCAATGCGCTCTCTTAACTTTTCTTCGTTATCAACGATGGAATCTTGGCTGATCCCAAGAGAGGCCTCTTCAACCAGTGATTTAACAATCAAAGGGTATTTAAGGTCTGATGGCAGTGAAAAGTTTTTTTGCTGTTCGATAGTAAAAAACTGTGGCGTCAGAAGATCGTGGTAGCTGACAATTTTTTTAGCCAGCGCTTTATCTCGTCCCAAAAGAAGTCCGCTAGGATTACAGCCCGTATAAGGAATGCCAAGAAGCTCGAGGTAGCTGACCACATGGGCATCAAAACCGGCTTTGCCTTTAAATTCTTCAAGAAGATTAAAAACAATTTGGGGAGAATGAAAATCGATGGCTGCTTTTAATTCATTAACGTCGTCACTGACTCCACAAAAAATGGCTTTGTGCCCAAGGCGACGTAAAGATTTTTTAATATAGAACTCAGTCTTCCAGTTCGCCCAGTCTGCTTTTTGCGGAGTCGCGCCCAGCGGTGGCACACAGCTGGGATGAACTAGAACTAAGACTTTTAACTCGCTCATCGGGGCCTCTTTTGAGAGTATTTATTCTTTAGTCCTATCGGTTAAGATTGGACTCGACTCAACCGACTTTGGTCCAATGAGCACAGGAATAACTCAATTACGAGAGGGATTTTACAAAAAATACTTAAGCTGATTTGTTTTATGCAAATGAAGAAAGTTTTTTTTCACATAAAAATTCAATCTTTTTTCTAAAAGGTGGGTGGGATAGATCCCTTGCTTCTTTTGCTGCTCTATCAGTATTTCTATGGACTGCTTGACTTTATACTTCGGAAATCCCAAGGCTCGCGACACCTGAGATGCGACCTCTTCTTTTCGCTGTTGCAAAACGCTAAAATTATTTTGAGATTGAGTGGTCTGAAGAGACGGCCGAGGTGTATTTTTATTTTTTTTCTTACTATTATCATAAATACTATTTTTATTATTATTTGCCTTTATTTTAATATCTGTGGTGATCAAACGTAACTTTCTTTGATTTTTTAAATCTTTATAATGATTCGCAAGGGTTTTTGAATTTTTAAAAATAGAATCTACACAAAACTGATTCTTCAATACTCGCTTTTTACTTTTCAACTCACCCATAAGTTGATCAACCAGTTGAAGCTTAGCTTTTACCACAGGAGACAATTTTTTATTTTTCCATTTTTTTTCAGGATCAAGCCAGTACGCAAAAGTCTCAGCAAAATCCTCGTCAGGATGACTTTGGGCGTAGTTATCCCCTAAATAATTCACAAAGCGACGGGAATACTTTTTCGGAGAATAGGTTTTAGGATAAGCCACCAATGAAGACCCAAAACACTCTACTCTTGCCAAAACTTTTCTCAATCCAAAGGCATTATCAATCGCATGGCCCAACTCGTGCCTCATAAGCTTCAATATCTCACGATCAGTGCGCCCTTCAATAAACCCCATCTCTTTTTTCTGTATATCCATCAACAATGGATTAAAAAGATAAAATGGTAAGGCAAACCCAGGCACCCCATCCGGACAAAACCAATCATCAGAAACCCAAACATGAAATTCAAAGAAAACCCCTTGAGCTTTAAGTTCAGACTGCAAAATCCTTTTATACTTTTTAAGACGCAGTTCCACATCTAAAAGAGGCAGATCTTTTAAAGGCAAAAACTTAAGTTTATTGATTTCAGAGTATCCCACGCCGAGGTTCTACTAAAGAATCCCCCACTGGCAAAGCCCCAGTGTAAAGTGCACAAAAATTGTCATCAAACCCAACAGGGCCTCCGCTTTTTTGACTTTGTAGCTTTTAAGCTTATGGGTTTTTGACATTCAGAGGACAAGCATATAACAGATGGCTCTCAACGATTTATTTATGCCCTGTTGGTTCTTCTTGGGGCCAGGCTTTAAGGAGTCATCCGTGGAATTAGAAATTCTCTTGTATGGAGTGATGGGTGTGAGCACCCTTTTGGCTTTTACTGGCGGGTACGTTTTCTTTAGAAAGAAGGCTGACAAGAAAGCTCCAGAGCCTCTGACCACTCCATCAGCAAAGCCGGCAGCGGCACCCGCGGTTGAGAGAAAAAAATATAAGACGATGCAAGAGGCTCTTTCTCAGACCAAGGCTGGCTTTTGGGGCAAGCTGAGCACCCAATTCTCTGGAAAAAGTCAGATGAGCCAGTCTGAACTGGATGAGCTTGAAGAGGCTCTTTACACCTCTGATCTAGGCCCAAAAACCGTAGATTTTTTGATGGGTAAAGTGGGAGCCCAAGTGGCTCAAGAGAGTCAATTTGATCTCACAAGTCTTAATCGCTCACTGAAATCAGAACTCAAATCCATTTTTACATCCACTCAAAGCCCTGATCTTGCCCATGCTCCTGATCAAACCACCACTGTTTGGATGGTGGTCGGAGTCAATGGGGCCGGAAAAACCACAACCATTGGAAAACTTTCTAGCCAACAGGTGGATGCCGGCAAAAGAGTCCTCATCGCAGCCGGAGACACCTTTCGAGCGGCAGCCGATGCACAACTTAAAGTTTGGGCTGATCGAGCCCAGGTTGAAATTTTTAGTCCCGAAGGGATTAAAGATCCCAGTGCGGTCGCCTTTGATGCTATTCAAAAGGGTGTGGCTAAAAAGTTTGATCTGGTGATTATTGATACTGCAGGAAGGCTTCACACCCAAAAAAATCTGATGGAAGAACTTAAAAAAATGAAACGTGTTATGGCAAAAGCTCTTCCGGGCGCGCCCCACGAAACACTTCTCGTGCTTGACGCCAATTCGGGACAAAACGCCTTGATGCAAACCGAACAGTTTCATCAAGCCCTTGAAGTCACTGGAGTCATTCTGACAAAAATGGATGGCTCTGCCAAAGGTGGTGTTGCCGTTGGAATCGCGTGCGAGCACAAACTTCCCATTAAAATGATCGGAGTCGGAGAAAAGATCGAAGATCTTCGCCCTTTTAATTCACAAGAGTTTATCGACTCGATTCTTTAATTTTGTTAAAAATAAATTAAAAACTTCTCTTTTTTTGAGCTTAAGTTTTTAAGGTTTTAAAAGAAAAAAGAGATCTTTGATTTTCAAAGGTGACTTAAACCATTCTTGAATCAAAGAACTTAGAGAAAAAATGGGATAAACTAGCGTCCTCCAACTGACTTCAAAAACTTCTGCTACACTAGTTTTGACATTTATAAATAATTTCAACATATGGGCCGATAAAACTACGAACAAAAAAACTAAGAGTGTTAAAGCCC
>CAYMBT010000095.1:0-9905 GCA_964388755.1 uncultured Pseudobdellovibrionaceae bacterium
TGGCTGGGATTTTTTTAAAAGTTTTAATTTGTTGGATAAAGTTCAACTTGAAATCAATACCATTGGCGATGTGGAAAGCCGCGAACTTTATAAAACAAAACTCATTGATTTTTTATCCAACCACAAATCATCTCTTTCGCCAGAAAGCCAAGAACGCTTATTGACTAATCCCTTAAGAATCCTTGATTCTAAAGATGCCAGTGACTTGAAAATCATAGAAAATGCACCGGCCTTTACAGATTCACTCAACCCAACATCACTGGATATTTTTAAAAATGTCCTGGTGGGATTAGATCAACTGGGTATTAAATATCAAATTAATCCTCGACTGGTGCGGGGTCTTGATTATTACTCTCACACTGTTTTTGAATTCACCACTACTCACCTAGGCTCACAAAATGCTGTTCTCTCTGGCGGCAGATACAATCATTTGATCGAACAAATGGGAGGCCCTGCTACACCGGGTGTGGGTTGGGCGGCGGGCACTGATCGCTTAGCCCTATTGATCGGTGAAACTGCGCAGGATCTGACAAGTGTGGCCGTCATTACCACTGATTCTGGTGCTGAACCGCGATTGCTTGAAATTTTAAAACAACTGCGTGATTTTAAAATCCCCAGTCAGCCGATTTATTCTGGCAATGTGTCTAAACAGCTTAAAAAAGCCGATAAAAGAAAATGCAGTCACGCTATTCTTATCGGCTCTGATGAAGTGAAAAAAAATACCATTCAACTTAAAAATTTAAAAACGGGCGAGCAAAAAGAACTGAATTTAGATTCACTGATCCAAGAGCTTAAGGGTCATTTTTGTGTTTGAAATTATTTTAGCAAGCCTTTCTCCCTATCGCGCTCAACTTCTTCATCAAATTGGTTTGAAGTTTAAAGCTCAAGCCCCTTTGATAGACGAAGAGGAGTCTAAAAAATTATTTACCGGGACCCACAAAAAATTAGCAGAGTATTTGGCTTTTGAAAAAGCAATGAGTCTGCAAAAAAAATACCCCGAGTCCACTATCATTGGCTCGGATCAGGTTCTTCTTTTTAAAAATAATGTTTTATCAAAACCAAAAACCCAAGAAGAAGTGATTGAGAGACTCTCAACCTTGCAGGGCCAAACACATACCTTGGTGACAGCCCTTTGCGTGCTATCACCCCAGCACAAGAAAATAGTGAGTGTTGAGGCGCATATGACAATGTATCCATTAAGCCCTATGCAAATTCAAGATTACTTTGAAAAAGATCAAGCCATCGGCTGTGCTGGTGGATATAAAATTGAGAGTCATGGTCCCTTGCTTTTTGAAAAAATTCAAACCGAAGACTATTTTTCAATCATAGGACTTCCCCTCTTAAGCCTCATTGCTATATTAAAAAAAAACAACCCAGAGATGCTTTAAGAGCTCATCCCAAAACCCAATGTGAATCGAGGAGGCCTATTGGGCTTTTCGGATAGGATCTTAATTATTTATGGAGACAAGACCCACTTTGGTCGAGTCATTAAAGTCAGTGGAGTTAAAAACTGACTGCCCATTGAGGTAAGCTATTGATCTCACCCTTATCAAAAAGATTAAACCCTACCATAGGCCTATGAAAATTAATGCAATTGAACCGATAAGAACCTATGAGTCTTGCCTTCAAAAATGACGAAATTGTTGAAAAACATTACTCCTCTCTTATCCTTGAAAAAAGGCGTTTGGGGCGAACTAATCTTTTAGTTTCACCGGTCTGCTTTGGAAGCCTCAGGCTCACCCCAGAAAATGGCATTTACAAAGAGACCCTGTTTCAGGCTCTTTCTTTAGGAATCCATTTTATCGACACCAGTGGGGCTTATGGTAACGGAGCCTCAGAACTTCTTATTGGCGAAACTCTTAAGGAATACCTTCTCGAAAATCCTAAACACAAAGATCAAATTGTTCTTTGTACAAAATTAGGATTGGTTCAAGGGGCCAGTCTGCAAGAAATGAATCGACTCAAAGGTCTCTCTAAAAAAGAAAATGGTGTTTATCGAATTTCTGATCGTCTGAGTTATTGTCTAACGCCTGAGTATCTTGAGACACAAATCACTTTATCACTGCGTCGTTTACAGGCTGATCAATTGAGTGTTGTATTAATACAAAATCCAGAACATTTGATTAAAATTTTAAAAACTAAAAAAGAATTCACCCAATATTTAAAAAGAGCTTTTGAACACCTTGAGGTCGAAGTGGCTAAGGGCCGCATTCAGCATTACGGGATTAGTTCTAGTGCATTTTTACAAAAAGAAATTTCTCCCCAATTTATGAACCTTGATGAGGTTATGAAAATTGCCGAAGGGATTTCAAAGAAACATCATTTTTCGGTTGTACAAGTTCCCTTTAATCTTTTTGAAACTGATCCTCTTTTTTACGAAAATCAAAATAAGCGCTCGTTTTTTAAAGCCGCTGCTGAACATGATCTTGGTATCTTGACCTGCCGTCCACTGACAGCCCATCACCGTGACAAGGTTCACCACTTTATTACCTTTCCTGGAAAAGATGAGGTTTCGGTCAAAGGAAGGCTTCATAAGTCAATTATGGACGTGGTTGAAATGGAGAAAGAACTTCTTGAAAAAAGACCGGATCAAAAAGATCTCAATTGGGGTCACACCTTAAGAAATCATCTGCATAAAATCAGTGATTGGTGGCAATGGAGTCTTTATTTGCAACGAGAGGTCTTACCTTCTTTACAAAGAGGAATCGAAGATCTGCCACAAACTCTGGAATGGAATCACTGGAAGATTAACTATGTTAATCAGGTCCATACACTTTTTTCTCTGATCACTGATAGTTTACAAGGAATTGCAAACCTAAGAACCAACCAGATCTGCCATTATCTGAATACTGAATGCAGAATCCTCAGTGGTGATAGCAAACTCTCAAATAAAGTGACAAGAATCTATTTGTCTTTGCCAGAAATCACATCTGTTGTCATGGGTCTATCTGATCCGCAACATGTGCTTGATCTTGTCGAGCTCGGTGAGGTTCCTAATACAGAAACCACCCATCAAATTTTGCGTAAAATTAAGATGCAGTTTTAAGCCACTTTTTTGTGACGGCTAATTTCAAAAACCGATGACTTGGGCTGTACAGTCACTAATTTTCTATGGGCCTCAATAAAAATTGGAACAATGTCGCTATCAAATTGGGTGCCCGAAAACTTTTCAAGCTCTTGATAAACCACATCGATACTTAGACCCTTTCTATAGGCTCTATCTTCTGTCATGGCATCGACGGTGTCGACGATCAGTATCAGACGAGATAAAAAAGGAATCTCTTCTCCTTTGAGAGAAAAAGGATATCCCAAGCCATCCACTCTTTCATGGTGATGGAGTATGGCCATTTGAACGGTTTTAAAAAAATCATCATCCACTAAGGGGAGAACCATATCACTGCTGAGTTCGGCATGGCTCTTCACCAAACGATACTCTTTTTCATCCAGCTTTCCAGGTTTGTTGAGAACATGAAGGGGAATCTTCATTTTTCCCACGTCATGAAGAAGTCCCGAAATCTGGGCCTGAAGTTTTTCTTCTTCGGTCAGCTCAAGGGCTTCTGCTAGAAATCGACACAGATGGGAAACACGAACACAATGATCGTGTGTAGCAACATCATGACTTTTAAGTTGAGATAAAATTGTGTTGATCTTGATGAACTTATCTTGCGAGATTATTTTCCATGACATAAAGCCCCACCTGAAGAAATCATTTTAACATCGCTTACTTATTTATCTTATCGGCTAAGGTCCAGAACTACTAAAACACTTGTTCCCATTTTCTCAAAATAAGACAAAAAAAATGATCCTATCCCATAATCGCTCGGCAATGGTCTTGCTCTTGACACTAATGACTCAAGTTTTCTGTTTCTTTTGTTTAAACTAGAGACATAAGCGACAAAGCTTTTAAATCTCTGTCGAACGAGGCTTTTTTATGAAATTAAATTGGGTTTTATTTGTCACACTTCTTATTTTCAATCCGTTGACTTCTCTGGCTCAGGTGACAAGCTCTGATATGGATGCTCTGACGCCGCCTGATCGGCGCGCCGCTTACGAGTATTACAGAACACAGGTTCAATCATGCACACGAGGCGGCGGAACCGATGCCTCTTGTGGAGTTATCAGCGGTATCGGTCAAGGTGATTCGCGCTTTAATGATCCTAACTATCGCCATATCCCCCGCCCCACCAGTGTTCAAGTCATCACTGAGTGTGACATCAACGAAGGTAAGTTTTATACCACCGTTTATTATCGCGATCGCGACGGAACATTTAAAAACTTTAAAAGCCCACTGGGACATCCATCCAATAAAACCGTACGAACTCAAGGTGGTGGCTCGGTTGAAAGATGGCTGACCTCTCCTGGAATTTATAATTATACCGGTGGTGACGAAGCCACTGGTCGTTGGAGAACGGACTTGCCACCAAGCACTCGCGGTGAAGGTTATATCACCGAGTGGCATGTGGTGAGTCAAAACAAAGACTGGGCTGGAACACAAATGCCATGGACCGTTTGGGTCAACGGTGACATTGCTTACCATGCCAGTGCCGATGCTAACGTGACAGGCTACCCAGAATCCCATGGCTGCCTTCGTCTCAATTCAACCAATGCCATGGCCCTTTTTAATTTGGTCAGACACACTGGAACAAGTAATGTTTCTTTTCAATGGAAAGGCTACGGAGCCACCAATCCTCGCACAGGTCAACCCTACTGCGCTGGACCAACCGATGCCACTGGACAAGTGATCAGTGATAATCAACGTGTTCAAACTCGGGAAGGTACGCCGACTGAGATTGCACAACGAAGTACCCGTGCTCGAACCAACTGGTTCACACGAGTGGGTCAATGGTTTAGAGGTTTAGGTGGAAATAGAACTGCGACTCCGCAACAATCAGCACCAGAGTCGGTACGCTAAACAAATACAGATCTTGAGTTGATTCACAAAAAAAAGACAAGCTTTAAGCTTGTCTTTTTTTTTAATTTTCTTTTACAAACAATGAATTAGTCTGTTGAACCTGCTGGTTTATCACCAAAACTCGGTGTCACAGGATCACAGTTTCCGCTGACGGCACCATTTTTATCCACTGTACAAGGCGTAACTGGATCGTAAACTGGAGGCGCAGGACCAACTGGAGGTTGTGGCGCTGGAGCCGATGGTGGTGGCGTATTCATACAACCAAGAAACATTTCTGAACCCATGCGACAAGTAGAAACTGCCATTTCATAGTTCATGTTCCAACCCCAATCGCAATTGGGATTCATTTTACGAATCACACAGCGACAAATTAGACCTTCCATTTGATTGACATTATCAGCGTCCGAACATCTTGCACCCACGTTGTCGGTCATAAATTTACCGTTGGGCTTAAAGTTGTTTGCAACAAGACGCATTCTTTGGTCGACATTTGTAGGCATTCCACCACAACGACCGCCACGAAATCCACCACGTAAATTAGAGGCTCTTTGATAATGTACACTATTTCTTGGAGCCGTCACTCGGTAAAGACACTGAGTCGATGGTGGCATATTCGCAGATGCTGCTGATGCCACTCCGGCGAAAGCAAAAAGTCCTAGAAGTGGTAAAAACCAAGCGGCATGGGCTTCTTGGATAAACAGATTTCCTTGAGCCGTTTTAGTCTTAAAGACGCCCACAACTTCATTATGTGAAGAAAGAAAGCCTTTGCCTTTTTTTATGTGAACAGTTTTACCGTTGATGGCAAAAGTTTGCTCTTCTTGATTAATATCACTGATCCAAAATTGGATTTTACCATTGAGCCTAAAGGCAAGCTTACCGCGATCAATCTCCCAGCGCCAAACAGACTTTTCGGCTGGTTTTTTAACCTCGTTATAAACTCGATCGATTTGACGATGGTCTTCAGCAGTCTGAAAAATATCTTTCAATGCTATCACAGCATCTTGCAGATCTTTCTCTGCGTTGAGGCTAACAACATGGCTTTTTAAATCAAGAGCCTGTGCATTGAAAAAAAACAGCATCGTTACTAAGACGGACAATGTTTTCAAGAGGGCGTTCATACCTGGTTCCTTTGTTTTAATTATTTAACAAAGGCTTTATCGGACCCCAATGTGGACAACTTTAACTTTTGGATTTATGAGGCCACTTTTTGCTTTTGATCAAGACTTTGATCGTAAAGCTCTAAATAGGACTGGACCATGGTCTGAACTTCAAATAGACGATGAAATCTCTCTAAAGCATTCTCGCCCATTTTATTTCTGAGACCATGATTTTGTGTGATCAAATGAATAGCCTCAGTCAAACCGCTGACATCTCTTGGTTCTACCTGAAGACCTGTGACGTCTTTATCATTCACCCATGGGACACCGGATTTTAGATTTGTGGTGATCACAGGTTTTCCGCACGACATGGCTTCAAGTAAAACCATACCAAAAGCTTCGCTTTCATCCACGGAAGGAAGAACAAGAGCATGACAGCCGTGAAGGTAAGCCGCAAACTGTGTGTCATCTTTGACTGCTCCTACAAAATGAACTTTCTTCTCTAAGCCCAAATGGTCTCTGAGTTCATGCCAGGCTTCCCAACGGGGTCCCTCGCCAATGATAATAAGGTTCTCGTCAACCTCAGCCATGGCCTTGAGCAAAACATCAACACCTTTATATGGAACAAGGCGACCAATAAATAAAATATAATCACCATAAAGATCTTTAATTTTTTTAAGTTCATGTTTCATCGGCAGAGTCTGTTGAGCATGTTTAGCGCGAATTCCAAATGGAATGACTTGAGCCTTGTCTTTAAAATTTTCTAAATGGGGAGAGTACTTTAAATGATGGGGTGTTGAAACCGTGATTCGATCCGCACGCTGCAAAAGTCTCTCTGAAACAGGCTGATAAATTTTATGGAGCTTCTTTTGTCTAACCACATCACAGTGATATGTGACAATCAGTGGTTTTTTATTATCTTGAATTAAAAAAGAAAGCTCTGCCAGTGGGTTTGGGGTGTGAACTTGAATCACATCAGCCCAATTTAACCATTGCTTGGCCTTCCACATCATAGATAAAGTCAGCGGTTGGGAAAAAGCCACTCCCCAGCGTGGAAGCCTGACAACTTTAACACCTTCAATCATATCTTCTTGGTAGTTTCCATTCATATTCGAGCAAAGAACCACGACCTCGTGCCCCGCTGAAACGGTTCCGCAGGCGAGCTCCATGATGACTTTTTCAATGCCGCCTTTAAAGGGTTCGTAGTACTTACTGATATGAAGAATTCTCAAAACTTTTAACCCTCTATTTTATTGATGAGATCACTTATCGGCACATGCCTCTTTAATGATTATCCATTATTTACGTGTATTTTAATAAAACCTTAACAGAATTGGCTACAATTCGGCATTTTGTCTAACTCGACAAAATGCCACTGAGTCAATAAGCTGACAGTCTACAAGTTAACCCCATCCAAAAAATCCAAATCCATGGGTCCACATCAGGCAAAAAGGTTCATTGAGAGTCAAAAATCAAGCCTCTCTTTAGTCCTGCGGGAACTTTAAAATCAAACAATAAGATATTAGAATAAATGAAGAGTCTTTAAACTCTTTTATCGACTTCAATCTTTGATCCAAGTGCTTTTTTTAAGCAAGGGAGTTACGGTGATTTTATTAATCAGTTTTATGGTGTCTTTGACCTCTTCTTTACTACACGCTTCTCTCACTCTTGAACAAGGATCTTACGCCAATCGAAGTCATGTGGACACCGTCTTAAGAACTGCCAATCTTAACTTTGTCTACAACGGCTGTGACCCTCACCCCTCACCCGAAAGAGTACGCCTTGTCGTGGATGGAGATTGCCGATCAGCGACTCAATCTTCTATCGCAGAGAATCTTGGGCAAAATCCACTGGAAGCTCGAGTGGGCGAAGTGATTGCTCGCTACGATGAAGATGCTACTGCCACTTGCGCCAATCGTGTGACAAGACGTTTACACACTAACCTTTCCCTTCTTGGAATTTACGAAGAATTTTTAAAAAAAGGCTGCTTTCCCACCCATCTTGTTGTGAAAGATGGTACTGGTCGAGGGCAAAACAGAGTCTTTAAAGCAGAAAACAACAAAAGTCTTTGTCGCTTGCCAGAAACACGAATCACAAAAAGCGGCTTCCCCACCGAAGATCACAGTTTTTTTAATATGACTGCTAACGACAACGGTTTTAAAATTGGTGATCACAGCCAATTTCGTTTCGATCATGATGCCAAACAATGGTGTGTGAAGTACCAAGACAATGCAGAAAAATGCGGACAATGGCCATCCCCTCTGCCTTTAGCCTATACCGATAGTGGTGATCGAAAAATTCATCTTAAAGCCACTGTCACTTTAGGAATGGACGGAAAAGCCAGTATCAGAGCCATCAACAAAACCTATAACACCCAGGCTGAACTTTTTAATGATCAAAAAAATGGTGCGCTCACTCAGACTGATAAAAGCAAAGGACGCATCGATTACCACACTTGGCGAAAACCCAATGGCCTTATCCGCGCTATCGCCAGGTCTTACGAAACTGATGAGCCCCACGCCAACCACCAAAGATCTCTTAACTTCTTTGCCAGAAATGTTTTTGGTGTGGGAGTCACCAACTCTTGGTGCCCCGAAGAGCATTGCTTTTTAGGTGTCGAAGACGAAAACCTAAGACCATCGCGCTGTGGAACCAACCCCCGCATCGAGATGACCCGTGGTGGAAACGGTAACACTTGCCACTCGTGTGTTGGCATCACCCCAGGCCACTGTGCCATCGAAGAGCAAGAAGTGGCCATCGTCAGAGAAAAACTTCTACAAGACAACCAGTTCACCATCCAAACCACCGGTGAATACAAACTGGGTCAAGACATCGAGCGCGGCCTTGCTCGCAACTACGAGCGCATGGTCACCAATCCTAGAAACCCAGGCTGCCATTCTGGCTACGCACCCTCTTTCTATGACGTTTTCGACAGTGGTGCTGCACCTTCTGCTGAAACTCGAAGTATTAACCAAGAGAAGTCTCTTTAATTCTTTAATTCACTTGAGAACCTTTCGGGGTTCTTTTTCTCATTTTTAAGTTTTTGTTGTTGTTATGTATTTGCTGATCAAAGCATCCGTGCTTTGCTGGCATCGCCCCCAAAGGGGGCGAGCGCGTCACGCTTGCCAGAGCCGCAAATACATAACAACAACAAAAACTTAAAAATGAGAAAAAGAACCCCTGCAGATTTCACTGGGAGCTTAAAGAACAGCGTCTACGTCAGAAATAACTTTGAACACTATCAGTTCAGCTTTTCACCGGTGAATAATAATCGGACAAGACAATCGACTCACAGTTTTACAACTGCCCATCAAGCCAAACATTGTCTTAATCTCAATGACAAAGGACGTACGATGAATATCCAGGATGTTGTCAGATGTTCCTCCCCTATTTCTACCAAGAATTTTTGCTGGCTGACTGACCTTCAGCAGAAGCTCAGAGAACAAACTATTAAAAGTTTTTTAATCTTATTCACTTCGTCGGGTGCCAGGCCCTGTTTGCGGACACGGTGGATCAAACTCCAAAGTTTCTAAATCCTATTCACTTTAGGTGACTTCGATTTCTTTTTACAATATCTCTAACTTTAAACATCAACAAAAACCCAAAGCACAAACTAAGAAAATTTTTTAAATTCTTCTCCCAATAATAATCTTGTGAAGTTTCTTAGTGTTCTATTCACTGAGGGACCAAAAAAAATTCTTTATAGGAAATTTATGACCTTAGTTCTTCGCCTTGAACCGAAAGCCCCGATCAAAAAAAAAGAAGAAAGAAAATATTTTTTTAATTCTTGATTTCAATTCAGCGTCCACTAACAAAACCAAGCGCAAAGAAAAAAATCCGCGCCCAAAATTCTAATTTCTCGATCTCACTTTAAGGGGTTCTTTTGCTTTTTAATT
>CAYMBT010000096.1:0-2801 GCA_964388755.1 uncultured Pseudobdellovibrionaceae bacterium
AACTACGCCGTTGATTTTATTGAAGCCGTTCGAGAAATAAAATCTCTTTGTCCACTGGCCAAAACCAGTGGTGGTATCAGTAACGTGTCTTTTTCTTACCGTGGTAATAATCCCGTGCGTGAGGCTATGCACTCGGTCTTTTTATATCACGCCACTCGCGCTGGCCTTGATATGGGCATTGTGAACGCCGGCATGCTGACCGTCTATGAAGATATCCCGCCTGAGCTTTTAGTGCGTGTCGAGGATGTTATTTTAAATCGCAGACCCGACGCCACCGAAAGACTGACCGATCACGCCAATCAATTTAAAGGCGAAAAAGGTCAAACCCATAAACAAGATCTTGAGTGGAGAAAATCAACTTACAATGAACGCATTCGACACGCCCTCATCTACGGGATTACCGAGTTTGTAGAAAAAGACACTGAAGAAGCCAGAAAAGCTCTTAAAACTCCACTGCTTGTGATTGAAGGTCCTTTGATGGATGGGATGAAGGTTGTTGGTGACCTTTTTGGTTCTGGAAAAATGTTTTTACCTCAAGTGGTTAAAAGTGCCCGCGTGATGAAGAAGGCTGTGGCTTATCTTGAACCTTTTATGGATAAAGATAAAAAAACAGAAAGCTCACAAAAAACTTTTGTGATTGCCACGGTCAAAGGTGATGTGCACGACATTGGTAAAAATATTGTTGGCGTGGTGTTAGCTTGTAATGGCTACCGAGTTGTTGATCTGGGCGTAATGGTGAGCTGCGAGAAAATTATGGCCGCCGCTCGCGAAGAAAATGCAGATCTTATCGGAATGAGTGGTTTGATCACACCATCCCTTGATGAAATGATCACAAACGCTCGAGAAATGCAAAAACAAGGGATGACCACACCGCTGCTGATTGGTGGCGCGACAACCAGTCGAATTCATACGGCTGTGAAAATTGATACCGAATATCCGTCCCTGGTGGCCCATGTGAGTGACGCCTCTCTCGTCGTTGATGTGTGTAATAAAATTTTAAGCCCCGAAAATGGGCCGCAAATTTTAAAAGACTACAAAGAGTCCTATAAAAAATTGCGCGACAATTATCTGAGTAAAAAGGCCGAAGGCACAGAGCTTGTCCCCTACGAATATGCCAATACCAACAATTGGATGAGAAAAAATCCAAACCCCACACCCAAACCACAAAAATGGGGTGTTTTTAATTTTGAATTTAAAGTCGAAGAACTGATCCCTTATATTGATTGGTCACCTTTCTTTTGGGCCTGGCAAATTAAGGGGATTTACCCATCCATTTTTGAAAACGAGAAGTACGGCGAGCAAGCCAAAAAACTTTTTGATGACGCTCAAGAGATGCTGGCTTTAGTTATATCTCAGAACCGCATCCAGCCGCGCGGTGTTGTTGGTCTGTGGCCAGCTTATCGTGACACCAATGATGTTGTGGTTCTTGATCCTAAAGATAAAAAAAGTGAAATCGGTCGATTTCATTTCTTACGCCAACAAGCCCAAAAGAAAGAAGGCACTCCCCACTTTTGTATGGCCGACTTCGTGGCTGGCGAAAGCAGTGGTGTGGCTGATTCTATCGGTGCCTTTGCAGTCACGTCGGGTGATGTGGTCGAAGTGATGGCTAAAGAATTTGAAAAAGATAACGATGATTACTCTTCGATTCTTATTAAAGCCATTGGTGACCGTTTGGCTGAGGCTTTTGCCGAGAAACTTCACGAGACGGTTCGAAAAGATTTCTATAAAATTAAAGAAAATTTTTCTAATCAAGAGCTGATCGAAGAAAAGTATCAAGGCATTCGACCAGCCATTGGTTATCCGTCATGTCCCGATCACACTGAAAAGAAAACCATTTGGCGTTTGCTTGAAGCCGAAAAAAATATCAATGCCACACTGACAGAAAACTTTGCCATGAACCCACCGAGTTCAGTGTCGGGATATTATTTTCTCCATCCTGAGGCCAGGTACTTTCATGTAGGATCCCTTGATGAAAATCAGGTGACGGATTACGCCACTCGAAAAGGTATGGAGAAAACACATATCGAAAAGTGGCTCGTCAATAATCTGGGCTACTAAATCTTTTTTTTGATTAGAAACTGCCCCAGCCTTGTTTGCCGCTGATATAGTAAGACGGCAGTATAAAACGAAGGGCGCGGGCGAAACTTTTTTTGGATTCTAGCTTCTCTTGAGACTCTTTTTTCATTTGATCAAGGCCTGGTTGAAAAACTTCGTTAAAATATTCATCGGCTGCTTTTTTTCGGTCGGCTTCTGTTTTAAAAAGACTATAGATATGAGTCAGCTCTCCGGCATCAAGCCACATTCCTGCACACTGGGGGCACTCGTCCAATTCTATGACTCTTTTGACACTAAAAAAACGTCTGTACATGGGCTGATCATTGCAACTGAGACAGTTTAATTTTTCGCTGGTTGAAACAGTTTTATTTTGGGATTGACTGAGTTTTTGCAGAAAACTTTCATCGGCCTCATGGTGTTCATCCATTTTTTTTAATTCGCGGGGATCAAACCATATCCCACCACAGCCGTTGTAACAGACGTCGATCTTAACGTTATGATTAGACATTTCTTGCAGTGATGTGTGACAACGAGGACAATTCATAAAAACTCCTTATTTGCGACTTATAGCTCAACATAAAAAAGCCCCATCGGCAATAAGGTCAGAATACTTTGCGCAGCTCTCCCCAGCCTGTGACGTAGCGCGGAGAGTGAAAGTTTCGATTCATCGTCCACTTTTTTTGACCAAAGCTTGATTCAGCAATGATGATTGTTCCGGCGCCGTCTCTTTGATTGATTTGATCCAT
>CAYMBT010000096.1:2811-9818 GCA_964388755.1 uncultured Pseudobdellovibrionaceae bacterium
CTCTGACCTTAAGTCATCACCACTTTCAAAAAGACTCATCTGTGATTCTGATCGGTCATGAATATTATAAAGCCTAATCCCTGCTTTTTTATAATCATAGCCCGCGCGATAAAGTTCTTCAAGAGCACTCAGAGCATAGCGAATCACCTTTCGAGTGTCTGATGTGGGTGTGAGAAGTGATGAAGACTCAAGAGCTGAGTAATAAGGTGTGTTGGCAAAGGGTGATGTGGTGGCATAGACATCCACACTGGTACAGACTGAACCTTGCTGGCGTAACTTTTCACAGGCACTTGAAACATAGCGAGCCACCGCCTGACGAAGATCAGAGAGTTCTTTAACTGTTTGACCGAAACTTCGCGAAGAAATAATTTCTTTCTTTTTTGTGGGAATAATTTCTAACTCAAATCGTGCATGGCCCTCCAGCTCTTCTTTGGTTTGCAGGCCCACCTTGGTGAGAACTTTTAGAATATGTCTTTTATTTTTATAGTCCTTAAAATCTTTGGCTGTTTTTATTCCTAAAGTCTCAAGTCTTTGCGCTCGAGCGCGCCCAATGCCCCAGATCTCGCCCACTTCAACACGCTTTAAAGCTTCGTTTTGCAAAACTTCGTCCATAAGCACAACAACACCCTTAGCTTTACTGGATGTTTTTGCAATGTGGTTAGCGAGTTTTGCCAGTGTCTTTGTAGGAGCAATTCCAACACTGACAGGAACACCGGTTCTTCTTTCAACAGCCATTTTAATTTTTAGGGCATAATCATTAAGATCTTTAAAACCTGTTAAATCCAGAAAGGCCTCATCCACTGAATAAACTTCGATGAGTGGCGTAAACTCGCTGAGAACCGTCATCACTCGATCAGACATATTGGTATAAAGAGAAAAGTTAGACGAGAATACGGCCACCTTATTTTTTTCACAGATGTCTTTGACTTTAAAATAGGGGTCCCCCATTTTGACCCCTAGCTTTTTAAGCTCATTGGTTCTTGAGACAAAACAACCATCATTGTTTGATAAAACCCCAACGGGCCTTGAGAAAAGCTCTGGTCGAAAAAGCCTCTCGCAACTGCAAAAAAAAGAATTGCAATCCACCAGAGCGTAAATTTTCTGCATGATTTTTGGTCTCCTTAAAAAATGTCTCTTGCAATAGCAATCACGACGCCAAAAACTTGGATTTGTAGCTCAAGATCAATTTGGATATCTTTGTGATTGGGGTTAATGGATTGTAAAAGTATATGGCTTGGGGTTTCGATTAACTTTTTGCAATACATCTCGCCATCAACAGACACCACCACAATTCTTTTATGAAAGACCTCAATCGAACGATCAACAATCAGTATGTCGTTTTCTAAAATCAGCGGTGACATACAGTCCCCTTGGGCTTGAAAGAAAAATGTGGACGAACGATTACGAATAAAGCGTGTGTCCAGAGACTGATACTTTTCGATATGATCTTCGCTAATGCTAAAAAGACCACAGTGAACAGTGGGTAGGGAATCAATCATTTGTCGTCTACGTCTAAGCATCACTGAAACCCTTGATCGCCCCCTTCACCACAAAGAGTCGAGATCCCTTATTTTTATGGACAAAGATGTCCGATTTACATATAACTTACACATAAGCCTGGGAACTCTCAAGTCCTGAAATCCAATGTCACAAAAGATCTTCTCTTTGGTCAGGGGTCAATAAAAGGTCCTATTTAAAAACAAGGCGCCATGGAATCTCTTGGGTCAGTCTTCATGTCAGTATAGAATAATATTTCAAACAACATTTTGCTGAACTTGAACTTTTAAACAAAAAGAAAAAAGTAGATATTAATAAAGGAAAAGACATTGATACAGATACGACCTGATTTGTTTTTGATTTTCTTTTCTCTATTTTATTCTGTTGTGGCTTTTTCTCAAAACCATCCTAATAGTCTTGCTATCTCTCAAGGGATTTCATCACCCAGTCGTAACCATACTGCCCTTTATTCAAATGGCTTCATATTAGAAAACCCAGTCGCCGCCTCTTATCAAAATGGATATCGCTTTACTGGATCTCTTGACGGCAGTGAAAGCTCAAGTGTGGGTGTCGAAGGCGGTCTCGGCGATAATCAATATGGATTAGCACTGGGTTATTACTCCAATGACTGCGACGGATGTGACGCCAACTTACGGGGCTCCATCAGCGCCATATGGGGAAAGCTGGGTATAGGACTTGGAGTTCAAGAAGATCTTTATACCTTGGGAATTTTAATAAATCCTAACGGCATACATCGTTTTGGTATTATGACTGAACTTGTAGAGCGAAATTCACTACGAAGCAGTGGCTATGGACTTGGCTATTCATTTGTCTTGCCGCGCTTTACGTTTTCTTTAGACATGTCAAAACAAAATTATGAGAACAGCAATAGTTATGACAACCCCATTGTTATGACGCCGGGACTAGCTGTGCGTATTGATATCATCGCCGTATCACTTTCTTATGATATTTTTATTGATGACCCTCTTGAGGTTTATGAAAATCAAGTTTGGTTTGGTCTTGGGGTTAATCCTTACAAAAATTGGGAACTTGCTTTTTATAGCGATTATATCGATCGCTGGACACTGCAGGCCTCATACTTTTTTTAAGTTTAAAAAACAACTCTCTAAAGCATAGTGCTTTCCAAGATCACTGGTGATTTTAATATTTCTAGGAATCTCGATGGGTACAATTTTATTTTCAGTGGCCAGCCAAAAGCTTGAGTCACTTTGAGGAAGCAAACAAATAAGACCCTCGCCTTGATTGACTGACATCCGCTGCACAATAGCCTCTGCATCTGCTAAAGAAAAATGGCGCAAAACATCTTTCTCGAAACTTTGATAGCGAACATTGTCGGGGCTTCTGAATTCAGATAATTTTTCAAGAAAAAGTCCTTCTGAAATATGATCAACAACATAGACTTTCTTAAAATCATTCAGATAATTCAAAAAGTTTTCTCGAATTTGGTTTATACTTTGACCAACCACCCAGGGCTTAAGTTTATCTTCGATCAAAGAAAAAAGATTTTTGGTCGATGGTAAAATTTCTTTTTCAGCCCAGATTTTAACTTCAACACAGGGTTTATGAAGACGAAAACCAAGCTGAAAACGCTCACCCACAAGAGACTCAACAATATGGGCTACTTCGGATTCAGGTGCTCCAAAACAGATCCATTTATAGAGCTTTAAATCCGACTGAGGTTTAAGCTCATTAACAATGATGGGCTTAAGATCTGTGGTAAACATGTTTTTTAATTCGTTGGGTGGGCCAGGAAGAGATGCTAAAAAAACGGCCTTATGTTTTAAAAAAAATCCCGGGGCGATACCCACATGATTTTTTAAGACTTGCGCCCCACTTGGGATAAAGGCTTGATTTTTATGACCCTCGCGTAAAGTGACACCCCGTTTGTTAAGTTTTTCTTGTATAAAAAGCCATTCTTCTTGATTAAGAACCAGGGGGGACTCAGACCATTCAGCTATGTTTTGTCTTGTGCAGTCATCCCGTGTTGGTCCAAGGCCACCAGAAACCAAAATCAACTGACAACTTTTTTCAAGAAAGCTTAATGAATTATTAATTTCATTTTTATCATCACGACAACTGAGGTGGTAAAGTACGTGAGCGCCAAGACCTTCGAGCTCTTCAGAGAGCCAAGCCGCATTTTTATTGACGATTTGTCCTTCAATAACTTCGTTACCAATGGCGAGGATGCCGACTTTTAAATCCATTTTTTATCCGATCGGAGTTCAATGATATCAATGGTTCATTTATAGTTGAAGTGGCAGCACAAGTCATGAGGATTTATTGATTAGACTTTGTTGAAACGATCAGGAATTTACATTTTTTTTGTTTAATTTAGTGTCTAATGATCACTTCGATACGACGATTTTTGGTTCGATTGATCTCTGAGTTATTTTTAACAATGGGTTTTGTCGGGCCATGAAACTGAACCGTCACCCGATCTGGGTCCACATCACCTTTTGTCATCATAGCCTGTGCCAACGCATTGGCGCGCGCCGCAGAAAACTCCCAGTTGGATTTAAACTTTCCAGTTTTCATTTTTTTGTCATCCGAGTGCCCAGCAATAATAATATCACCACTGAGATCTTGAACAACATCAGTCAGTTTATCCAGCATTGGATTAAAATCTTCTTGCAAAAGACTGGCGTGAGCTGGAAAGGCCACACCTTCGGTAATTCTTAGGACAAGATCATTGCCTTTTTTAACCACTTCAAGCTGACCCTTCTTAAGTTCTTTTTCAAACTTAGCAAAAACTTTTTTAAGGTTCTGATCCAGTTTCTTTTGCTTTTCAAGTTGCTGAATTTTTTCGTTTTTTTCTTGTAAGTTTTTAATGCCCTGAAGTTGGGGGTCTAAAATATTAGCGGTCGATTCTCCCACACTCATAGGTGCACGGTCAGCACTGCCGGCGCGGTACTCTTCTTTGATAAAGCTTGAACCTTTGGGGGGATCATCAAACACACTGACTCTTTGAACACCAAAAGCCATTTTAAGTGAACCCGAGACTTTACGAAAACGAGTAGCATCAATTTCTGACATAGATAATAGAAGAACGAAGAAGGTCAAAAGCAGAGACATCATATCCGCGAATGTGGTCATCCACGCTGGTGCTCCTTTTTTTTGTTTGACCTTTTTTGCCATAATTAAGCAGCCTTCGTTACATCTTCAGACTGACGCTTTAAGTGGGCGGGCATATATTCTCTTAATGAGTCTTTAATAATTTTTGCATTAAGACCTGAAGAGATTCCCATAATGGCATCGATACAAAGATTATAGTTTTTCTCTTCTTCTTCACTACGAAGAGTCAGTTTATCGGCAATCGGTGCAGTGATAACATTGGCAATCAAGGCTCCGTAAAGTGTCGTTAAAAGAGCAACAGCCATGGCGGGACCAATGGATTTAGGATCTTTCATGTTTGAAAGCATCTGAACAAGACCAATAAGTGTACCGATCATCCCCATCGCTGGAGCCACATCAGTCAGTGCTTCAAAGATTTTTCGTCCTTGTTCGTGTCGGTGAAGGGTGAGGTCGCGATCTTTTGTAAGGATCTCACGGATAACCTGGGGGTCATAACCATCGACCAGCATTTGAATACCGCGAGCTAAGAAGTCGTTATTGATTTCAAAAGACTCTAGGGCAAGGATACCACTTTTTTTAGCAGCTTTTGCTAACTCATAAACTTGATCAATAAGATCTTCTGGCTTATCCACCTTTGAAGAAAAGGCTTTAAAGGCCACTTTAAAGGCGTTAGGAAGATAGGTGATACTAAACTTAATGGCGACGACAAAAAATGATCCAACGATCACAATAAGTATTGATGTTAAATCAACAAACATCATTGGATCTGGGCCGATCATAATGGCCGCTACAACAGTAACTATTGCGCCTACGAGACCTACGAGTGTTGCTATATCCACAGACTTCCTCTTTTGTTAATATTCTCTTGTGACTTTATCGGTTGGTTTGGGCTTTGGATTGACTCGGCCTAGGCCTAGATCCTAGCTCAGATTAAGACTTTTTTGCTTTCCCAATGGGCTCGACTTAAGTGAAGAATTCAGGTAAATTGAGCCGATTAATGATGATTGAGCTCTATCGGTTTTTGAACAATCATTGTTGAGTGAAACTTTTCTTAAAAAAGGAACTTAATATGTCTCAAATCATTTTAGCCCTTAGTTTTTTAATCTTCTGTTTTCAGTCTAACGCCAACGAAAGCCATAAAACCACAAAGACTCAAACTGAAGCTCATCAAAATAAGTTTGGTACAACCATCACATCCTCTGAAAAAGTGACTTTAACTGAGGCCATTAATAATTTTGACCAATATAAAGATAAAAAAATTGTTTTTGAAGCTGTGACTGAAAAAGTGTGCGAACAGTCCGGTTGCTGGATGGTTATTAAAGATGGCAACCATCAAGTGCGTACTCTTTTTAAAGACTACGGTTTTTTTGTCCCTAAAGATATCTTAGGCAAAAAAGTAAGAGTCCAAGGAATTATGGAACAAAAAAAGATCTCTGCCGCCACCTTAAGACATTTTAAAAAGGATGAGGGCGCAAAGCTTGAAGACATCAAAAAAATAAAAACTGGTAAAGTGGACTACCAATTCACAGCCGATGCCGTAGAAATCATTTAAATTACTAATTACTAATTACTAATTACTAATTACTAATTACTAAAAAAAATTCATTTAATTTTACAAATCTGTCAATGGTTTGAGATTGGGCTTATGACTAAAAAAGAACGAGCAAAAATAGTCCATGAAAAGCTTAAAGCTTTATACCCGGAAACCCCAATTCCATTGGATCACAAAGATCCTTATACTTTGTTGATTGCCGTCCTCTTATCAGCCCAATGCACTGATAAAAAAGTGAATCAAATCACACCAGCTCTTTTCAAAAAAGCCGATACTCCGCGAAAGATGATTAAACTCTCCGTGGACGAAATCAGGGATATCATTAGACCTTGTGGACTGAGCCCACAAAAATCAAAGGCCATCCACCGTTTATCAGAAATCATTCTTGAAAAACATAAAGGCAAAGTTCCACAAACCTTCGAAGACCTTGAAGCACTACCTGGAGTTGGCCACAAAACAGCCTCTGTAGTGATGAGCCAGGCCTTTGGAGTTCCCGCCTTTCCAGTAGACACCCACATCCACCGTCTCGCCCAAAGATGGAAACTCACCAACGGAAAAAATGTCACGCAAACCGAAAAAGATCTTAAAAAACTTTTCCCTATCGAGAGTTGGAACACTCTCCACCTGCAAATCATCTTCTACGGCCGCGAACACTGCTCGGCGCGCACCTGCTTCGGCCTCACCTGCAATATCTGCCACACCCTCAACGGTGCTCAACCCAAAGGGGCCAGGCCCCGTTTGCGGACACGCTGAGTTAAGACCCTACAACATATCCAACGACGCCCATTCTTTTTTTATTATTCGGGAAATATAAAACTAAATTACTTTTTTCATTTCAACGAAATCTCTTTAAGCTACTGCACTG
>CAYMBT010000097.1:0-942 GCA_964388755.1 uncultured Pseudobdellovibrionaceae bacterium
TTACTCGCCCATGTCTTCTGACCTAGGTGTTAATCAAGCCATCAGAGAAGATTCAATCTCTACCACAAGCCTACTTATTTTTGGTGGGGGCTTAAGCTACTCTTTAGGCGGCAGCATGCAAATCTTTTTAGGTGCAGATTACCTTTACTTCCCACCATCAGAGGACGTCTCAACCTCGGCCATCAACGGTAAATTGGGTTTGATTTTTGCTCTTTAAATAATCCTCTTAAATAGATACCCCTAAAGATTTTAAGGCAAAAAAAGACCTGGTCTTGGGGGAGCCAGGTCAAAAGGGGGGATATGGGATCGTATCTCTTACTTAAGCAAATCCCCGGCCAACCCATCTCCCAAATGCCACTCTTTAAATCTAATTATTTCAATCACTTACAGCCATAGTTTCATGTGCCTTTTGAGCCTTTTAATACCTTGTGACGTAAATTGTTAAACACTGAAACAAACTTCATTTGCCTGTTTTCATTTTAAAATCTTCTAGCCCCAAAGGTACCAAAGGTACCAAGTTCCTTTTTGTAATGATCTGCATTATTCGTTTTAAGCTAGCTTGGTTTTCATACTCATTAAACAAAACTCATTTGTAATTAAACCCATTTAAACGTGTGTCAGCATTTTTTAGAAATCACCTGTTTCAAGCAAAAAAGAGAACTGGGGGGCTTTTGTTTAAGTTCTTCATTTTATAATAGCGCTCAATGCCGGAAAAGGGACTTGGTACCTTTTGAGAGATCACCTGTTTCAAGCAAGAACTGGGGGGCTTTTGTTTAAGTTCTTCATTTTTCTAATAGCGCTCAATGCCGGAAAAGGGACTTGGTACCTTTTGGTACCTTTTGGGTTTCCTCACCTATGGGCTTGAAATTGGGGGGGGATGGGTTCATTTGGGGGATGGGGGTGGTAAAATTGGGGGGATGGTTCAGTTATTGGTTTGTTTGA
>CAYMBT010000097.1:952-7960 GCA_964388755.1 uncultured Pseudobdellovibrionaceae bacterium
GATGAGGGTGACGGTGGATCCGGGGCATGGGGGCGATAGTGATCAAGGGGCGACTCATCAGAATATTAAAGAGTCGCAATTGGCGCTTAAGATTAGCCAAAAGCTTTATGAGTTGTTGAAAAAAGATCCGGAGTTTACGCCACAGATTTTAAGAAATGGCGATCATGAGTTGAGTCTTGAAGAACGAGTGAAGATGGCTGAAGAGTTTAACTCTGAGCTTTTTTTGAGTATTCATGTCAACGCCAATCCAAGTTCAAAAGCTAAAGGGGCAGAGTTTTATATTCAGAACCAACTGCCGGTGGATAAAGAGAGTTTGCAGCTGGCCCATTACGAAGAGTTGATGGCGCAAAATAGTGATGATCGGCCTTTAGGGGATGTGGAAAGTATTTTGTTTGATCTAAAAAAGACGGATCGGATTTTGAGAAGTTATCAGATCAGTTCATTTATGCGTAAAAATTGGACTCCGCAAAAAAAGAAAATGATTCGGCAAGGCCCGTTCTTTGTTCTCAGCCAAAATCAGATCCCTGCTGTTCTGGTGGAGGTGGGATATTTAACTCATCCTGAAGAGAGAAGAAAATTGCTAAAAGCCGATGAGCAACTACGTATTGCGCAAAAAATCCATGGATCTCTTAAGGACTACGCGAAAAACATGGACAAACTTCCCTCGGGCGTTCTAAAACCCGAGCATGCTCAGACACGATAAACGTTCCCTCGATCAACTTCGACCTGTCAAAATTACTCCGCGCTACAATCGCTATGCAGAAGGCAGTGCTCTTATAGAGTTTGGCCATACCCAAGTGGTTTGTAACGCCAGCATTGAAAGCCATTTGCCAAAATGGCTTCAAGGCCAAGACCGTGGTTGGCTCAGTGCTGAGTACGGAATGCTTCCACGCTCAACTCACGAAAGAATGAATCGCGAGAAAACCAGTCAATCGGGAAGATCCCAAGAAATTTCTAGATTGATTGGACGCTCACTTCGTAGTTGCGTGGATCTTTACAAACTTAAAGATGTGCAAATCACAATCGATTGTGATGTTTTGCAAGCCGATGGCGGAACCCGCACAGCCGCAGTCACCGGAGCTTTTGTGGCTTTGTCTTTAGCGGTTGATTATTTGCTCACTAAAAAACAAATCACACAAAACCCAATAAAAAATATGATCTCAGCCATCAGTGTGGGAATTCTTGAAAACAACACTCTACTTGATCTATGTTACCAAGAAGACAGCAGTGCCGAAACCGATAGTAATTTTGTGATTAATTCTGATTCACAGTTGGTTGAAATCCAAGCCACAGCCGAAGAGAATTCTTTTTCTCAAAAACAATTTCTTGAAATGCTTGCCTTAGCCACAAAGGGTTGTCTTGAGCTGCAAGACATCCAGCTTCAAACTCTCAAACAATTGGGCGTTAACCCCTTAGGGAATCGCTAGTGGAACTTTGGTTAGCAACGGGCAACAAAGGTAAAGTCGCTGAATTTCAAAACCTATTAACCGGCATCCCCATAGAAATCCACACCCAATCCGAGCTGAGTTATTTTTCTCAGCCCGAAGAAAATGGCGAAACTTTTCTCGCCAATGCCACATTAAAAGCTAAAGCACTTCACTCTTTAAAACCCGATTCATGGACCGTGGCCGATGACTCAGGCCTTGTGGTTGAAGGACTTAACGGACTTCCAGGTGTTCATTCGGCCCGCTACGCCGGCCCCCATGCCCAACCTTCAGAGAACAACGCGAAACTTTTAAAAATGATGCAAATCCGCGCCATCTCTAGCCGCAAAGCTTACTTTCACTGTAGCCTTGTGGCGATCAGCCCGACGAACGAACTCTTTACTTTTGAAGGCCGCTTTGATGGCGAAATTGCCACGAAGGGCTCAGGCACAGGCGGTTTTGGCTATGATCCGGTTTTTATCCCTGACGGTGAAACCCGCACTTTGGCTGAGATGACCTCGGCTGAAAAAAATGCAATTTCACATCGCGGAAAGGCCATGCGTGCCTTTGTTGAGGTGTTAAAAAAGCATCTTTAAAATTGGACGAATTTAAATTTTAAAAATTTGTTATTTTACATTATACAAAAACACTGCTAACAAGGTGAGTCATGTCCCAAATCAAAATGTTCTCTGGAACCTCAAATCCCAATTTTGCCGAAAAAGTCGCCCGCTCTGCTGGTGTGAGGCTTGGAAGCTGCGAAATCACCCGCTTTGCCGACGGTGAAGTTCAAGTGGAAATCCATGAAAGTGTGCGAGGTGATAGTGTGTTTGTGATCCAAAGCACATGCCCTCCTGTGAATGAAAACTACCTTGAACTCTTTATTATGCTGGATGCTTTAAAAAGAGCTTCAGCCAAAGAAGTGACAGCTGTTCTCCCCTATTATGGCTACGCCAGACAAGATCGAAAAGTGGCCCCACGTGCCCCGATTTCTGCCAAGTGTATGGCTGATTTGCTGACAGCTGCCGGCGCAACCCGAGTGGTTTGTGTGGATCTTCATGCGGCCCAAATTCAAGGGTTCTTTAATTGTCCTGTGGATCATCTTTTCGCTATCCCCACTCTCGCTCTCGAATGGAAGCGTCGTTACGGAACAGGTAAAGAATTTGTGGTGGTGAGTCCAGATGCTGGTGGTGTTGAGCGTGCCCGTGCCTTTGCTAAGAAAATCAATTGCTCTATGGCCATTATCGATAAAAGACGCTCTGGCCCCAATGAGGCAAAAGCCCTTAACCTGATCGGTGATGTGACGGATAAAACAGCCATTATTGTGGATGACATGATTGATACAGCCGGCACTTTAACACAAGCTGTTGACAGCCTTATCTCCAATGGGGCAAAAAGGGTGTTCGCTGTTGCGACCCATGCTCTATTTTCAGGACCGGCCGTTGGCCGCCTGACTGAGTCTCGTATCGAAAAGGTTATTGTGAGTGACACAATCCCTTTAAGTGCCCAAGCTCAGGCCAGTGGTAAAATGGAAGTGGTCAGTATGGCTCCTGTGGTGGCCGAAGCTTTGCTCAGAATTTATGGCAACGCTTCTGTATCATCACTTTTTGATGATTGATTATTTGAACTTTAAAATGAGGTATTAAGATGTCAACTCCGACTGTTGTAAACGTAGAAACTAGATCCATTGGCAAAGGGAACTCTCGCTCTCTTCGTAAAGAAAAGAAAATTCCTGCCGTGATTTATGGTCCAAATATTGAAAACAAAAATGTTTACATCGATGAACTTTTTGTTGTTCGTCACAGCAGTTCACGTTTTGAAAGTACAATTTTTGATACTCAAAGTCCTGACCAAGGCATGGGTTCTCTTAAAGTGATGCTTAAAAAAATTCAGCATCACCCTAAAAGTGGTCGCCCTATTCACGTTGATCTTTACGCTCTCGACATGAAAGCTTCTATCCGAGTTAACGTGACAGTAAAATTTAATGGTGAGCCTATCGGTCTTAAAGAAGGCGGAGTTCGTCAGATTATTTTGCGCGAGATCGAAGTCGAGTGTAATCCTAATGAAATCCCAGAGATGATTGAAGTTGAAACTTCTCATCTTGAAGTGGGCACTTCAATTCACGTTTCTGACATTGTTTTCCCACCAGGTGTTAAACCAATGACGGCCCTTGAAAGAACAATCATTACCGTCAACCTTCCTAAAGAAGAAAAAGCAGAACCTGTTGTTGAAGCTGCTGCTGCGACTGCCACAGCTGCTGCACCAGCTGCTGCCGCTGCTGCTCCTGCTAAAAAATAAGTCTTACTCACCTAAGACTTAAGGGTAAAAATCCATGTGGCTGATAGCCGGACTCGGTAATCCCGGAAAAAAGTATTTACTCACTCGCCATAACGTTGGTTTTATGGCGATTGATTACTATCTTCGTCAAATCGGTAATCCCCCAGAAAAATCAGAACACAAAGCACTGACCTACTCCATTACTATCGAAGACGAAAAAGTCCTTTTGGCTAAACCCCAAACTTTTATGAATCTTTCGGGGGATTCTGTCCTCGCTCTTTGCCAATTTTATAAAATTCCACCAGAAAAAATGATTATCCTGCACGATGAGATCGAACAACCCTTTCAGCAAATTAAAGTTCAAACCCAAAGGGGCCATGGTGGCCATAATGGTATTAAAGACATTCACTTAAAATTGGGATCTAATAATTACTTTCGCTTTCGCATTGGGGTTGGAAGACCCGACGGGAAGATGGATGTGGCAAGCTATGTGCTTTCCCCTTTTTCTAAAGATGAACAAGAAATGCTTCCTGATGTACTGGACCGGGTGTGTGAGGGTTTTGAAAGCCTTATTTTTGATGGCTTTGATAAAACGGCCACTCTGATCAATCGAAAAGTCGAGAGCCTTTAATTCATAGGGTCTTATTGTTTAATTATCACTAATCAGTTAAAACTTTTTTTAAATATAATAAGGAGTCTTTTTTATGGCCTTACAATGCGGAATCGTCGGACTACCCAATGTGGGTAAAAGCACTCTGTTCAATGCCCTGACTTCAGCTAAAGCTGAGGCCGCCAACTATCCCTTTTGTACCATTGATCCCAACGTCGGAGTTGTCACAGTTCCTGACGAGCGGCTTAAACAAATCACAGCCCTCATTAAACCCCAAAAAGAAATCCCCACCGTCATGGAGTTTGTTGATATCGCAGGCCTTGTGGCCGGAGCCAGTAAAGGCGAAGGGCTTGGCAATCAGTTTCTAGCTAACATTCGCGAAACCGATGCCATTATCCAAGTGGTCCGCTGTTTTGATGATCCCGATATTATTCATGTGTCCGGTTCTGTAGACCCACTCAGGGACATTGAAGTCATTAACACTGAACTTATGCTGGCCGATTTAGAATCCCTTGATAAACGAAAACAAAGGGTCGAAAAATTAGCAAAAACATCAAAAGACGCTCTTGTTTTAAAAGAGGCCGAAGTGATTTCTAAAGTTCATAAAGCTTTAGAAGAAGGTCGCCCCGCACGCACCGTTGAATTTGAAAAAGATGATCGTTTATTTGTTAAAGGTCTTCATCTTTTGACAGCCAAGTCAGTTCTTTATGTCTGCAATGTGAACGAAGAAGATTTTACCAATGGTGGTAACGACTGGAGCCGCCAAGTTATGGAGTACGCAAAAAAAGAAGGGAACAACGCCATTCTTATTTGTTCAGCCATGGAAGCTGAAATTGCTCAACTTGATAAAAGCGAGCAAGCCGAATTTTTAGATAGTCTTGGCGTTAAAGAGCCAGGTCTGAATCGTTTAATACGTGAAGCCTATAATTTACTAGAACTTCAAACCTACTTCACTGCCGGAGAAAAAGAAGTTCGTGCATGGACCATAAAAAAAGGCACAAAAGCTCCGCAAGCTGCTGCTGTGATTCACACTGATTTTGAAAAAGGTTTTATTCGCGCTGAAACTTACAACTGTGCAGATCTTTTTACTTTCAAAACCGAGCAAGCGGTTAAAGAAGCTGGCAAATATCGTCTTGAAGGTAAAGAGTATGTTGTGCAAGACGGCGATGTGCTTTTCTTTAGATTTAATGTTTAGCCAATCATTAAGGACTATCATTGATTTAAAATTATTAAGACAATTGTTCTATCAATAGATAGGCCGAGGTAAGGCAATTAAACTATCCATAGATCAGACGAGTTACGGCAATTGATCAATCGATGGATAACAAGACTAACGACCTCTCAATTCGACATAGAGTCCAACGCGATCAATAGATTTCATTGATCATATTTCCTGTCTCAACATTTGTTCTAACGCTGACTATTTTATTGCTTTACTCCCGTTGCCTTTTTAAACTTAATTACTAAAAAATAGGGAGGAAAATGGGCTTAATTTTTATTGGTCTACTTGTGGTTTTGGCTGTTTGGATTGTGGGAATTTACAACGGGCTTGTCCGCCTGCGTAACGCCTTTAAAAATGCATTTGCCCAGATCGATGTTCAGTTGAAAAGAAGATACGAACTTATACCCAATTTGGTAGAAACAGCAAAAAGCTATATGAGCCATGAACGTCAAACTTTAGAGGCGGTCATCGCCGCTCGTAACAGTGCCCATTCTGCCGAAGCACAAGCCGCTGCTGACCCCAGTGATCCCAACGCGATGCGGGCACTATCAAAAGCAGAAGGTCAGTTAACCACTCAAGTTGGTAAAATGATGGCGCTCTTTGAGTCTTATCCAGACTTAAAAGCGAACACCACTATGATGAATCTTATGGAAGAGCTTTCATCCACAGAAAACAAAGTGGCCTTTGCACGACAAGCCTTTAACGATTCGGTGATGGGTTACAATAACCAACGTGAAACATTTCCAAACAATCTCATCGCCAATAATTTTGGTTTTCAGCCGGCTCAACTTTTAGAACTGGATTCTGAAGCACAAAGAGAACCTGTGCGAGTTTCTTTTTAATCGATGAACTTCTTTGAACACCAAGAGCGAGCCCGTCAGAAATCTCGCTCGCTTATATTTTTATTTTTGTTGGCTGTGTTATGTATTGTTTTCGCAGTGAACTGGCTTGTGACGGTGGCTCTTTTTACCCAAGACGTTTCAGTGTCTGAGCAACATTCTTTTTGGACCGATTTTTGGGCAGTGGCTCCCATTGTTATGCCTATCAACGCTCTGATTATTTTAGGTATCAGTTGGTATAAAACCCACACACTTTCTGCCCATGGCTCAAAAGTGGCTGAGATGTTAGGTGGTGTCCGCGTTGATCCATCAAGCAAAGATCCAAAGCTCAGACAACTTCTGAATGTTGTTGAAGAGATGTCTATTGCTGCCGGGGTCAGTGTACCCAGTGTTTATTTGTTGGATGATGAAAAGCAAATGAATGCTTTTGCAGCAGGTAACGACATCGGCGATGCGGTCATTGGTGTGACCCGAGGGCTTCTCGATCAACTCAATCGCGATGAATTACAAGGTGTTATTGCCCATGAATACAGTCACATCTTTCATGGTGATATGAAAATCAACTTACGACTTTTAGGTGTCAACGGCGGAATACTTTTTTTATCCACCTTGGGCGAAATATTATTACGCTCCCAAAGA
>CAYMBT010000097.1:7970-9502 GCA_964388755.1 uncultured Pseudobdellovibrionaceae bacterium
CACTCCGGCCGAAGCCGCAGTAGTGGCAAAAACAATGGCGGAGGTGCTATTGCCATTTTAGGCATTGGTCTTTTGATTATTGGTTGGATCGGCGTTTTTTTTGCTCGCCTCATCCAAGCCGCTGTTTCAAGACAAAGAGAATTTTTAGCTGACGCCTCGGCTGTTCAGTACACGCGAAATCCAGATGGTATTGGTCAGGCGCTCAGTAAACTGCAAATTTATGGTTCTCAAGTTTCACATCCCAAAGCCCAAGAAGCCAGTCATATGTTTTTTGGAATGTTTAATAAGAGCTTTCTTTTTTCGACCCATCCCCCTATTGAAGAGCGCCTGGGACGTTTAAAGTTTGTTCCAGTTCCCCCAAAATCGACACTGATAAAAAATGACAGTTCTCAAACCGGTGAAAAAAAAGTACCGCTGCAAAAGATTGGTGAGATCAATCCAAAAGACATCATGACAGCCATGGCGCTGATTCAATCCCTTGACCCTGAAATCAGTGCAGGTGTGCGCGAGACTAAGTACACCAAAGAAATTATTTTTGCTATTTTAGCCCACAGACAAGACGATCAAAATTGGTTAAATAAATTAGACCCAAAACTTGTGCATGTCGCAAAAAAAATGACTGATCAGCAAATCTTACTTCTTATCGACTTAGCAATGCCGGTGCTGAGTCACCTTCCCGCGGCTGAGGCCTCTATTTTTTATTTGCAAATGGAGGACCTTGTCTTTGCAGACAAAAAGCTCTCTCCCCTAGAATTAAGTTTTCTAAGTTTAGTCAGACAAGGACTCAATCTTGAATCCGATCAAAACTTAGAAAAAAATCAAAGCCTTATGGGGCTTAAGACTGAAGCACTACACACACTTAAACTTTTAGTCTTGAGCGATCATAATCAATCGACAAAGGCTCTTGCCGCATTTGAGGCAGGAGTCCAAGAAATGTTTGCTCAACAAATTGAAAAGAATCTTAAAAATGAAGTTCTAAAAGTTTGGGAGTCCAGTGAACAGCATCCCCGTTTTCTTTTGCAATGTTTACGAAAATTAAGCCGACTGAAACCTGAAGACCAAGCACTGGTGTTTACTTCGCTGTGGGTAGCAGCTCACCATGACCTTCAGGTTACAGCCAACGAAGCATTACTCCTCAAGGCCTTCAGTGAGGTCTTACAAGTTCCTTTACCTGCTGGGGCTCTCAACCTCACTGAAATCAAATCTAACTAGTGCACAACACATTTTGATTGATAAAAATCACAGTTCTAGAAACCTCTTCTTTATAAATATTACATCACTCTGAGAGCTCCGTTGAGAAAACCAAATCGCTTTATTATAACAAGGCTTCATTTTTGGGGGTGTCAAAGTGAATTCAACAGCTTTCATCGTAATTTTATCCACAATCTTCTTTTTAACTTTACCTTCAACAGGTCTTGCCAATTTTGGACCCAGAGATTGTTCAGAACACCGTTCTGATAAAAATGGTTTCACTTGGGATGAACGCCGCGGTGAACCTTGGGAGTTCGACCCCGGTCCCCATCAAAAAGAAT
>CAYMBT010000098.1:0-9482 GCA_964388755.1 uncultured Pseudobdellovibrionaceae bacterium
ATCGGGTCCCATCGTCATCGGTCAAGCCTGCGAATTTGATTACTCAGGGACCCAAGCTTGTAAAGCTTTGGTCAATGAAGGGATTGAAGTTATTTTAGTGAACTCAAATCCCGCGACCATTATGACTGACCCTGATATCGCTTCTAAAGTTTACATTGAACCTTTACAAAAAAGTTACCTCGAAAAAATTATTAAAATCGAACGCCCTGATGCCATTATACCTACACTCGGTGGTCAAACCGCACTGAATTTAGGTTTAGAACTGGATCGCGAAGGCATTCTCAAAAAATACAATGTCGAAATGATTGGTGCCACACCTGATGTTATTAAATCAGCCGAAGACCGCGAACTTTTTAATACCCTGCTCAGAAAAGTGGGAGCCAAGCACACCAAAAGCCAAATGGTCAGAGAGTTTAAAAAAGGCCTTATCGTAGGCGATGAGATCGGTTTTCCCATCATCTTAAGACCTAATTACACTTTAGGTGGCGGTGGTGGTGGTGTCGCTTACTCTCGCGAAGAGTATGAAACCATGCTCGCCCACGCCTTGGCAGAAAGCCCAACTTCTGAAGTTTTGGTCGAAGAAAGCATTATGGGCTGGAAAGAGTATGAGTTAGAAATCATGCGCGATCGCTCAGGAACATTTGTTGTCGTTTGTTCCATCGAAAATATTGACCCCTGCGGTGTTCACACTGGGGATTCGATCACAGTGGCTCCTCAACAAACACTTTCAGAGGCCGAGTATCAGGATATGCGAGATGAAGCTCGCAAGATCCTGGATGCTGTTGGTTTAGAGTGCGGTGGTGCAAATATCCAATTTGCAGTCAACCCACGCAATAAAAAACGTGTGGTGATCGAGATGAACCCTAGGGTCTCTCGCTCATCGGCCCTAGCCAGTAAAGCCACAGGTTTTCCCATAGCAAAAATTGCGGCCCTTCTCGCCATCGGTTATCGTCTCGACGAAATCACTAACGACATTACTAAAACCACCCCATCTTGTTATGAACCAGCTCTTGATTACGTGGTGACAAAAATCCCTCGTTTTGCCTTTGAAAAGTTTCAAGGTTCAAAAGATCATCTTTCCACCCAAATGAAAAGTGTGGGCGAGGTGATGAGTATTGGTCGAACATTTAAAGAAAGTTTACAAAAGGCCATTTGCTCTCAAGAGTTTTCATCGGGTTTTGAAAATGTCCCATTTGATAAAAAATCTTTAGCCTATCCCAACAGTTCCAGGCTTTATCAAGTGGCCCAGGCTTTTAGAGAATCAATGACTATTCAAGAGGTCTATGACCTGACTCAAATTACTCCATGGTTTTTAGAGCAAATTCAGGATCTGATAAAACTTGAAGATGAAATTAAAAACAATCCATTAGATTCAAAAAATTTAATCACTTATAAAAAGAATGGTTTTTCAGACACTCGAATTGCGTGGCTCAAAAATATATCAGAAACAGAAGTCAGATCTCTTCGTGAAAGCTTATCCATTCTCCCTGTCTTTTTTCAGGTGGATACCTGTGCCGGGGAATTCGCATCACAAACTCCCTATTATTATTCTACTTACTGGGGAAAACCTTCAGAATTAAAAAGTCATAGCAAAAGAGTGGTTATTATCGGCAGTGGTCCGAACCGCATTGGTCAGGGTATAGAGTTTGATTATTGTTGTGTGCGTGGGGTGAAGACTCTGCAAAAATTAGGTTATGAAGTGATCATGATCAATTCAAATCCCGAAACGGTCTCAACGGATTACGACACTTCTGATCAGCTTTACTTTGAACCCCTTGATTTTGAACACGTTATGTCGGTTCTCAATGCCACAAAACCCATGGGAGTTGTATTACAGCTCGGTGGTCAGACGCCACTGTCTTTAGTTCATCAACTCAGTGAGGCGGGTATCAATATTCTGGGTTCATCGGTCGAGACCATTGATTTTGCCGAAGATCGTTCAAGATTTAAAACGGCCTGCGAAGGCATTGGATTTGATATTCCCGAAGCAGGACTTGCATCAAACCTTCAAGAGGCCAAAGTTTGTGCCGATCGAATCGGTTATCCATTAATCTGTCGCCCCAGTTATGTTCTCGGTGGTCGCAGAATGGAAGTGATCGAAGCCGAAAATCAATTGATCGAGTATTTTACCAAATACGCCAGCGACATTACCCCTCAGGCCCCTTGTTTTATGGATCAGTTTCTAGAGAACGCTCTTGAAGTTGATGTGGATGTTGTCCGCGGTAAAGATTGGAGCATCGTTGGTGGTGTGATCGAGCATATTGAAGCCGCAGGAGTTCATTCAGGCGACAGTATGGGAGTCATTCCTCCCCAAAGATTGCGGGATGAAACTCTGGCTTTGATAGAAAAGTTTTGTTTAGCCCTGGCACAGAAAATTAATGTTCTAGGACATCTGAATATACAAATTGCCGTCAAAAATGATCGTATATTTATTATCGAAGCTAACCCACGTTGTTCGCGCACAGTGCCCTTTCTGGCTAAGGCTACGGCCATTCCCCTGGTTGATCTTGGTATCAGAGCGATGCTTGGCTTCACCAAAGATCAAATGGATCTTGATCAATACAATTGGCGCAACATAAAACTTGTATGTGTTAAAGGTGTTGTCTTCCCATTTAAAAAATTTCCAGAAGCCGACTCTATTCTTGGTCCAGAGATGAAATCCACTGGCGAAAGCATGGGTCGTGGCGAAGACTATGGCGAAGCTTTAATGAAGGCTTTTTTATCAAGCCATTATAAATTACCGAAGTCGGGTGAAGTCTTTCTTTCTCTCAGAGAAAAAGATAAGGCTGTACTTTTACCGGTGGCCCGAGAGCTGACTGAAATGGGCTTTTCTTTATCAGCCACCATGGGTACGGCTCAATTTTTATTTGATCACGGAGTGGACTGTATACCTGTTAAAAAAGTTCATGAAGGTCGACCTCACTGTGTGGATCGAATCAGATCCGGACGGGTGAATTTAGTGATCAATACCACAGCAGGTCGTCAGTCCCTTGAGACAAGTTTTAGTATCCGCAGAAGTTGTACGGATTATGGCATTCCTTGTATCACCGAGGACCATTCGGCCGAGGCGCTGATGCTGGCCCTTAAAAAACAAAAGACAGGGCAGCTGGAAGTTTATAGCCTATAACAAACTTCTTTTTCACTCTAGCCCCCGACTTTTGCTGAGGTGGGCGGCGCGCTATAATTCTGATTTCTTTGTATATTTTTTAAAAGTTAATAGACTTTAACTATTCTCATTTTGCTCATTGAAAAATCTTAAATTACAAAATTGGTTTAAGTTTTTTTTGTGAGTTTAAAAAAAAACGGATGGATACAGTTATGATATTAACCGTAAAAAATTTAAATAAAGATTTTAGGCACCCTTGGACTCTTAAAAAAATCCCAGTGCTCAAAGACGTCAGCTTTTCTATCGAGAAAAAATCAATTGTTGGATTTTTAGGCTCAAACGGTGCCGGTAAGACAACAACCATTAAATGCTTACTCGGTCTTCTTAAATATCAAAGCGGAGAGATCAAGCTTTTTAATCAAGATCATTTGGATAATAAATCCAGAATGAAGCTGGGTTATCTTCCAGAGCGACCTTTTTTCTACACCTATTTGACAGCCTACGAGTTTCTCAAATTTTATGGTCAACTGAGCGGTATGAATTCAATGCTCGAACTCAATAAGCGTATTGATTATCTTTTAGAGCTTGTTGGCCTTGCCCATGCTAAGGATTTATTTCTGACACAATTTTCAAAAGGTATGTTGCAAAGAATTGGTCTTGCCCAATCATTGATCCATAAACCTCAACTTCTTATTCTTGATGAGCCTCTTTCGGGTCTTGATCCTGACGGACGAAGACAGCTCGTACGCATCATCCAAAACGCCTTTGACGAAGAGGGTAGTACCATCTTTTTTTCAAGCCACTTGCTCGATGATATTGATCGTCTTTGCCAGCGCCTGGTTGTGATTAAAAAGGGCGAGGTCAAATTTAGCGGCCTCAAAGAAGATTTTGTAAACCAAGGTGTGAGATCTTTTATGATTCAATATCAAATGGGCGATAAAATTGAATTTAAAAAAGCCGAGTCCATTGAAAACTTACAAGTTGAAATCGATCAAGTCCGATCAAAGGGTTTGCCCATTTTATCGATCGAACACGAACGGGTCAGTCTTGATCGTGCTTTTACTGATTTTCAGTCCCGGGAGGATATCTAAATGTCGAGCCCTGTCTTAATTGTAGCTAAAAATACCTACATTGAAATGATCAGAGACCGTGTTCTTTATTTTGTTGTGGTCTTTAGTATTCTTTTTATGGCTCTGTGTTTTGCCCTGGGTCAGCTTTCCTATAGCGAAATTTTTCGTCTTTCTGTCTCTTTAGGCTTATCAGGGATTCATCTTTGCTTTGCGGGGCTCACCATCTTTTTAGGGTGCGTGGTTTTTTACCGCGAGATTGAATCAAAAACGATTTACACCTTACTTGTGAGACCACTCACCCGGACGCAATACTTAATTGGCAAATATTTAGGCCTTATGGCCATTTTGCTCACAATGCTAGCCTGTTTTATTTTTTGCTTTTCTCTGATCGAGCTTTTTTTAGGTGTGCCGCTTATGTGGACAACCTATTATCCATTTATTGGTTATATCTTTGAAGCCGCTATTTTACTGGCCGTGACTTTTTTCTTTTCGTCGTTTTCAAAACCATTTCTTTCAAGCACCTGTTCACTGGCCTTCTTTCTGATTGGTCACTGGGTCAATAATCTAGAACTTTTAGCTCGCACCAGTAAGTCAGAGACTTTTGTTAAAGTTGCTCGCACGATTTATAGTTCGCTACCTGATTTAGAAACTCTCAACTGGCGTGACTATGCCATAGCAAAAGCCCCTGTCTTTCCACAAGAGGTTATTATGGCCACTGGTATAGCTTCACTTTGGGCTTTGTTTTTCTTTTTACTGGCAGTCACAATTTTTAAAGGCAAAGATTTTGAATGACTTCGATTGGTTGATCCCAGTCGTCTTTTTGTTCGGAGCCCTTTGGGGAAGCTTTGCAAACGTTGTTGTTTCAAGGCTTCCAGAGAATAAAAGTGTAGTCCTGCCAAGAAGTCACTGTCCAAAATGCAAATACTTTATCCCCTGGTATCTTAACATCCCTCTGTTTTCTTGGATTCTTTTAAGAGGTCGATGTAAAAATTGTGGTGTTAATATCCCTGTTCGCTATTTTGTCTTAGAATTTACAATGGGTTTTTTCTTTGCAGCTTTTTATCAGCGTTATGGCTATTCGTTTTTAACCCTCGAGTATTTTCTTTTCAGCTTTGGTTTAATTACCGCCAGTTTTATTGACCTAGATCATATGATTCTGCCGGACGAGTTTACACTTTCTGGCATTGTCATTGGGCTTATTGGTGCTGCTCTTAATCCTGATAGAGTTTTTATGGATTCACTTTTAGGAGTTCTTTTGGGTGGGGGCTTTCTTTTATCCGTAGCTTATTTTTATCTTATAGTTCGTAAGATAGACGGTATGGGTGGTGGTGATATTAAACTGATTGCTTGGATTGGTGCCGTTTGTGGTTATCAGTCATTGCTTTTCATCGTGATACTTTCAAGTTTTTTAGGAATTTTCTTTGGGATTTTTTATATGATTAAATCTCGAGCTGGACTTAAGACGGGAATTCCGTTTGGACCTTATCTTTCTTTGGCCGCACTAATTTATCTTCTTTTTGATGTTCAAGATCTCTTTTCTTCGCTCATGGGCACGATTTAAGTTCTGGCTTCTACCTTAGTCGAGCAAGATTAAGGTCAAATCAAAAACAGTTCAGTTTTAGAAATATAAAAAGCTCTAAATAATTGAAGATATTATTAAAAGTTAAAAGAATCGGACCTTCGGCGGTTTGACTTTGGTTGATGCATTCGCTTTAATTTTAAGATAGGCAAGGTCCAGCTCAAGAGGGTTTAAATGTTTTTTTCCAGTAAACAGATGGTCGGTCTCGACTTAGGAACAAGTTCGATCAAGATGGCAGAACTGAAAGCCTCTGGGAAGAACTATAAACTCACTCACTTTGGCATGTCAAATTTACGTGAAGGTCTCATCGATGGTGGTGAGATCATAGATCCTGTTAATGTTTCACAATCCATTCTTGCTCTTCACAAAGAATTAAAATTAAAAACAAAATCAGTCTGTGCTGGGATGTTCGGCGGAGCAGTGATCGTTAAAAAAATATCAATGCCACGAATTGATCCTAAAATGATCAGTGAGCAGATTCAGTGGGAAGCCGAGCAGTATATTCCCTTTGAACTCAGCGAAGTGAATCTTGATTATCATTTGATCAGGTCTCACCCCTCATCTGAAACCATGGACGTTCTTTTAGTGGCGGCCAAACACGAATCCATTATTCGCTATTTTGAAGCCATAGAATCATCAGGTCTTAAGTGTTCAACCATTGATATTAATGGTTTTGCTCTCGCTAATTGTTTTGAGATCAACTACGGCATCCGCACCGGACAAACCATTGCACTGATCAACATTGGTGCCGGTGTGACCAATTTGGTGGTGGTCGAAAGTGGAAGCGTTATTTTTAGCCGTGATATCCCCATCGGTGGATCGCTTTACAATCTCGAGATCTCTCGCGAACTGGGTGTGAATACCCAAGAGGCAGAAGAGCTAAAGATTGGTTTCTCACAGACCAAACAAAGCCCTGCAGAACTTGCCAATGTCATCTCAAACACCAATGATATGGTTTGCGAAGACATCAGTGAAAGCTTTAGATTTTATAATCAATCAAAAAGTGGATCACCGGTGACAGAGATTTTTGTCAGTGGTGGACTTATCAAAATTCCCAAATTGGTTGAGACCATTTCGAAAGTGACTTCACTCAATTGCCAGGTCCTTAACCCATTACAAAAAATTACTTACTCAAAAAACACTTTTTCTGATCAGTTTATTCAAGAGATCTTTCCATTTTTACCTATCGTCATAGGTCTTGCCGCTAGAAGAGTGGGTGAGTAATGATAAGAATTAATCTCGCCAAAACCCATGCTTATGTAGGACCCAGTACACAAACGGCTGTGAGTTTGGATAAGTCTTTGCCTTCAGCTGGACACAAACCAGGGGTTAAGGTTTTAGCAATGGTGGCTTTTCTAATCGCCATCATTGTTTATGAAAAATATCAAATATCCTTTAAAAAATCCTCGGCCATCCAATTGCAAGGTCAACTGCAAACTCTGCAAGCAGAAATCACTCAGTATGGATCTGTAACTACGATTATTGAAGAGCTGGAAAAAGAAAAAGAAAAAGTCGATAAAAAACTCAGTGTCATACAGACAATTTCACAAAAAAGAGCCTTCAAATTAGGAATCATCATGATCATGCAAGAAAATCTTCCTGATGATCTATGGCTGCAAGAGATGACGGTGGATAAAGATCTGATCTACTTTAAAGGTCTTTCAAGATCACCCTCTTCCATCCAACAGGTTGTTAAAAAACTTGAAGACAATAATTTTGTCAGCTCTGCGATTAATAACGAGTTATCGCGTTTTAAAGAGGGTGAAGACGAATTACAAAAGTTTACAATTGAAGCGAGGGTTAAAAACTAATGGATTTGCAAGATCAGTTTAATAAACTGGATTTACAAAAATGCCTTCTCATCGGTATTGGTATTGCTGCCATTTATTTTGTCCTTCTTTATGACAGTGGGGAATCTTATTTAAAACAAATGCAGGCGACCCAACTGCAAATTACAGAAAGCCAAGCCACATTGGATAAAGTCAAAAAAGCTCTGGAAGATCAAAAAAAGTTTGAAGAAGATCTTAAAGAGATCAATACAAACATAAAAGACTTTCAAAGTTTTTTTTCATCCCCTCTGACGACCAATGATTTGATCGCCAATGTTTCTAACTTTGCTGAATACAATGGCGTTATTATTGAGAAGCTCGTGCAAGCCAAAAAAGATACAGAGTTTCCAGAGTATCCAGAAACGGCTGTTGAGTTTACCGTTGAAGGCTCTTTTCACAACATCATGTCTTTTATTTCACAGCTGACCCAAATGAAAAAGGCTATTGATTTTAGTAAAATGGAGTTCACTACAGTTGTTGGCGGCGATTTTCCAATTATAAAACTCAGCACGATACTTGTAGTTTACGGCTATAAAGAAGCCACAGCCGGTGATGCTGATGGATCACAAGATATGAACGCCGTTGAAGGAGAAGAGGGTGCTTAAAATACTTTTCATCCTTTCTCTTTCTTTGTTTCTCTATCCTCAGGATCAGACTGACCCAGTTGCTACTGATGGTTCTTTAGAAGCCCTATCTAAAATCAATCCAGAGAATTTAAAGACAGATGATAATAAAGTCGGAGTTTCTTTAATTCAGCAGTACTTAGCTCCCTTTGAATACGATCGAGAAAGATTTAGAGATCCCTTTGAGAGTCAAGGTGCTGCGGCCCCTCTGAGACAAGGTCAAATTTACGGTCCGTTTTTACAAATGCAAAAGTCAAAGCTCAGTGATTACAGATTAAAAGGTCTTTTATGGAAGACCAGTAAACCCATGGCCATTTTCTCTGATAAAAACGGCAAAGAAGTTAGGCTGGGTATAAAAGATTATATCGGTGAAAATTTTGGTTATATTGCCAGCATTAGAGAAAAAGAAGTTGTTATCATTCAGACCATCGAAGAAGACGATAAAAGGTACTCAACGACTAAGGTTATTTTTTTAGAGAATTAAAATTAAGGAGATTTTCATGACAAGGATGTTATGTATTTTTTTTAAATTGTTGCTTTCACTCGCTCTAGTGACGGGGTGTACATTATTCAGCTCTGATGAAAGTCAGGGAGTCGAGGAGCTTGACAGTTTAGAATCATCATTAGAGATCGATGATACATCAGGTTCAGTCCTTGACGCCGAAGACGAACTGATTGCAGAAAGTGAAGATCTCGGTGAACTTGATCCCGCCCTTGGATCTCAAGGGGATGAGTTTGTCGAGGACACAGCTGCTCCTGATGATTTCGTCGCTCAAATTGAAGAGCCCCTGGATGAAACATCTTTTGCTGATGAATTTGGCTCAGCCGAAATAGGAAGTGATTTCAGCGAAGACTCCTTCAGCGCTACCAACAGTAATCAAGTGGATCCCTTTTTAGCCGACGACGAACTTGATGAGTTTTCAGAATTTGATAATCCTGAGAGCAGCAGTACCCAAGCTGCAACAGAGGATACGTTTGATGACTTTGATTCTTCGATCGACGAAACAGATCCATTGGCTCCAGTGGCTGATGTTCCTATGGGTACGACTTCACAAAACCAGGTGACCAATCTATCATACAAATCTTTTGAAAATGGTGGCACGGTCGTTATTGAAACAAAAGAGCCCGCCATTTTTAATACCATCGAAGAGACCGATCTCAATCAGATCATTATACAGGTCAGTGATGTGTTTTTACCTGAGCGATTTAAACGACCCTATATTACAAAAGATTTTAAACAAGGATTCAAAAATGTTTTTTATGAGGAACAAAATC
>CAYMBT010000099.1:0-2470 GCA_964388755.1 uncultured Pseudobdellovibrionaceae bacterium
AGCGAATTTAAACTTAAAAATCTTGATTTCAAAAAAGAGATCAAAGAACCCAAAGCTTTTTTAGAGTCAGAGAACTTTAAAAAAGTAAGTCCTACTGACCAGGTCAGTCTGAATAAAAACTCTGTGATGGGACAAACACAAATTCAAAAAACAACGGATGCTAAAAATAATAGTCCCTACGAGATTTCTAAGGGACTCTTTCAATTCAACAGTGGAAACTTTAAGATCAAGGTACGATCGCCAAAAAAGAGGGACATGGATGTCAATAATCAAGACATATAGAAAAGAATTTAAGATTTTCATTTATGACGAAGACCTGATCCGTAGCGAGAAGGTTTCTGAATCTTTAAAGAAAGCCGGATTCTTACTAAGCAATTTTAATTCTCGCGGACTTTTGCTTGAATCCCTTGGTCAGACCCTGCCCCATGTGTTCATCACCTATTATCAGCCCCTGAATATGAAGTTCTACGAGCTGCTCGAAAAAGTGAGGTCTCTCAGCCATGAGATCGAGATCGTCATTCTTGGGACCAACGATTTTTGGCCCGGAGCCAGTAAGTTGATAGATAATGGTTTGGCCAACGATTTTTGGGCATGGCCACCGGCCGATCTTAGGTCGCTTGATCTGCGTCTGGATCAAATGATTGAAAAGATGATTTTTAAATTTATCGCCGAAGAAAAAAGTGACGTCACTGCTGACATTATTAAAAAGATCGATGAATTAAAAACTTTAAAACCAACTGTTAAAGCAGAAGGCGAAATTGAAACAGCCACTGTTGAATTAAGCGACAAAGCTCAAACTGAAATGCAATTGGTCGAAGACCTTTTGGTTCAAATGAAAGGTCTTTATCCAAGAAGTGAGTTTTTATATCTTAAAAACCATGTGGCCAGATCGCAACTTTTAGTCACCCATTCAAGCTTTGCTAAAACCCATTTTTTTAGGGGCCAAAATTTTTCGTTCTCTGTTATGCAACTGGCAGAAAACCGTCAAGAACGGCTTTCTCAACTCAGAGTGCAGCTTGAAGAAAGCTTTCAGACTGACCAATTTATTTTTCAAACGGTCGAGCTTGCAGAAAACTTTTTTGGCATCATCGTCGCTTTTAATTTTACTGATATTCAGTTTATGCAAAAAACCGCTCGCCATCTTTGCCTTTACTTACGCAATATTCGTTTGGATCAGTCAGAGTCCCTTGAGTCCCAAAGTGGTAATGAATTTGTCCTCACTAAAAATCAATTTGCCATGGATTTAAGTCGTGAGATTTCTAGGGCCAGAGAAGTTAACTTACCAGTCTCTTTGATCTACATCCATCTTGAATCTGTGCAGTTTGACGAGCGCGAAAGAGAGACGACTATAGAAATTATAACCAGCCAGTTGAGGCCCTATGATTTTATGACTTTGGTGGATCAAGAGCAGATGATGATTGTTTTACCCCATTGCTCTTTTGAAGATGCCGCCATAAAGGCCGAAACCTTTCGTCGTCAAATTGTGGCCCGTGGTTTAAAAACCCAAAACACGCCTTTGCGTTTGTGCCTTGGAGTCAGTGCCTACCCTGATTTATCCATCGATTCAGATGCATTGATCGAAGATGCCCGCAAAGCCTGTATGCAAGTGCTTGTCTCTGGTAAAAACAAGGTCTGTTTGTTTTCTGGCCCGAAAGACCAAGATCAAGCTGTGATCTAAATAGATCAGGCCTATCTAAAAATAGATAGGCCTGATCGAAAGCTTATTTCTCGGTTGAGTAAACATTTATAAATTGAATTTAAAAGAAAGCAAAAAAACATGATTCGATCACTAAGTCTTCAAACACTCTTTAAAAAAATATGTTAAGTCGTCCATCATCTCAAGAAACTATCAAAGGTCGATGTCATTGTCAGAAGATCCAATTTGAATTAACCCTTCCCACCGAATTCTGTTCTCACTGTCACTGCGAAAGTTGTAGAAGAATTCACGGAGCAGCTTTTGTGACTTGGACTTCTGTTCCTAGTGGGCAACTCAAAATTATTGAGGGTGACAGTCTTTTAAAAAAATATGAGTCCAGTCCGAAAATATATTGGATGAGTTGTGACCATTGTAACAGTTCACTTTTTCAAACGACCCACACTTCTCCCGATCGGACCTATGTCAATGTTGCAAGCTTAACAGACCCTCTGGATCGTGTGCCCGATAGTCATGTCAGTATTGAAGAGAAAGTGCGCTGGATCACCATCAATGATGGTTTACCTCAGTTTAAAGCAAAAGCTTCAGAGAGACTGAACTGAATTATAGAGTGTGCTTTGATTGAGTTAAAAAATGGATTGATCATAAAGAATCCAGTCTCTGATTATTTTATCTAAGTGACACATATAAAATCACATTACAATTTATGAGTTTTTTTAGAGTTTGATTTGTTATTTATCTATTTGATTTTTATTTCTAGATTTCTTAATCTAAAAACCTCAAAATAAGTCACCACGGAAGGGTCAAACTATGGGT
>CAYMBT010000099.1:2480-9344 GCA_964388755.1 uncultured Pseudobdellovibrionaceae bacterium
AATCATTTTTGCGATAAAAAATATAAGAAGACCGCAGCGATTAAAACAGAGAAGACTTTTTATAGTGGATCTATGAGTGAGGGTAGTTATCGCGCCACAAAAACGGCCTCTAAGGTTTTGCAACAAGGCGGCAGCTCTGCCTGGGTTTTTGGTGGAAAGAATGAAAGTAATGCAGGTCGCACGGCCGTGGGCGCCGGCGGAGTTCTTGGGTCTGCAGCAGGAAATGGATACACGACTCAGATGACTTTCGAGTGCATTTAGTATTGTAGGTCCAAAAATTTTCAGGATTTTCTTAATCTTAATCCCAACTCATAAACATAATTCTATTCACCCTTATCTTTAAGGGTGATTTTTTTATCATCGATTGTGATCAGTTCTTTTTTATAAAGAAAGCCCAAGGCGATTTTAAATTTTTTACGACTCACGTTAAAAAGTTCACTGATTGTTTCGGCCGGGGTTTTGGCATTGATCTCTAGAGTTCCGCCGCTCGCTTTTAATTCATCTAAAATTTGTTCAGCCAAATCTTTGCGGCCGCGCAGCCCTTCTGGCGTGAGGCTTAAATCAATTTTACCGTCGGGGCGAATTTTTCGAATGAAGCCTGTGATGGCGTCACCGGGCCTAAGCTCTTTACGTATGTCATCTTGATAGATCAGTCCACTGTGGCTTCCGTTGATAATGGCTTTAATACCAAGATCAGAATATTGGTAAAGCAAAAGATCCACTTGATCGCCCTCTTTAAATGGGGGCTTGCTTTGATCGATGTAAGATTTAAGACGGGTGGTGGCTGCAATTCTATGGCTTTGATCAATATAAACATAAAAAATGGCGTACTGCCCTGGTGTGAGTTCAAAAAGTTGTTCGCGAAAGGGGACAAAAAGATCTTTTGTGAGCCCCCAATCAAGAAAAGCTCCCACTTCTTGGACAGAGACCACTTTAAGTCGAGCGAACTCTCCCACACAAGCCAAAGGTCTTTGAGTTGTGGCGATGACGATGTCTTTAGAATCTAAATAAATAAAGACTTCAATTTCATCACCGATCTCTAGGTCATCGGGCGTTGAGTTATTGGGTAATAAGATATTGCCGTAGTCTTCATCGCCTTCAAGGTAAAAGCCATGGGGTTCTTGTTTAATCACTCGAAGTCGGTTGTATTGGCCAAGGCGAATCATAAATATCCTTTAATAGGCTTTGTTTTATAGCATGATTTTAGAGTTATTATAGTTTTAATTTGCTCAATAGTATTGCAAAAGAAGGGCTGTCCTTTGCAAAGTGAAATCATTTTAATAAAGTGTTCTCCACTTTGATCAGTATTAAAAAATGGCACCTGGAGTGCCAATAAGTTTAGTGATGCCTTTTTCTTAAACTCTCGTTAAAATGCAGTTTATGAACTTACTGCGCCCAACTTTTGTGCACATTCATCTTGATCGGCTGATGACAAATTTTCGTAGGCTTGAGAGCTTTCATCCCCATCATAATTTTCTTTGTCCCATGATCAAAGCTAATGCTTATGGGCATGGTGATATTGCCGTCGCTAAGTCTCTTGAAAAAGTGGGATGTCAATTTGTTGGGGTATCATCAGTCGAAGAGGGCCTACACCTTAGAAAATTTAATGTCGCTCTTCATATTCTGACCTTCGGTTTTTACGGTGATGAAGCGGTCGAAGAGATGCTGGCTCACAATTTAACGCCAGTGGTTTCAAACTTTGATCAGCTGGAAAGCCTGTCTCGATTGACAAAAAAAAATATCATGATTCACCTTAAGTTTAATACCGGCATGAATCGTCTTGGCTTTTCAATAGGTGATTTGAACCGTATTATGGATCTTTTGGTGCGTAACCCTTTTATTAAAATCGAGGGACTTTGCACCCATCTTCATAGTGGTGAAAACATATCAGACCACGGGTCCTCGTCTTTTGTCCAAGTTCAGTTGTTTGATAAGATCACGCGCCTTTTTAACTCTCCGATCCAGTATCAGCATGTCTATAACTCTGCGGCCATGCTGTCGATTTATAAAACTCGCAAAGATTTTGCCTTTGGTTCTCGTCCTGGACTTCTGGTCTATGGTATTGATCCCACAGAAAATCTTTCTATAAAACCTCTTATTAGTCCTGTTATGGAGTTTAAATCTAAAATTGTTGGTCTTCAGCACGTAAGATCAGGAGAAGTGGTTTCATACTCAGGGACTTGGACTGCGCCTAAAGACACATTGGTTGGAATAGTTCCAGCCGGTTACGCTGACGGCATTATGCGATCCCTTTCGAATTGTGGTGAAGTTTTGGTTTGCGGAAAGCGAAGTCAAATTTTAGGACGTGTTTGTATGGATTACACCATGATCGATCTCTCGTTATTAAAAAATCAAAAAGATTCTCTCATTGGAGAAGAGGTTGTCTTTTGGGGCGAGCAAGGTCAAGAAGCGATCACCGTTGAAGAAGTGGCCCTTAAAGGTCAACATTCGATCTACGAAGTCATGACTGGCGTCAGCGAAAGAGTCCCAAGAACCTACGGAGTCATTGCGTGAGCGAAACTCTAAGACAACGGGTCAATCAATTTTTAGATCATGCCGTCCTTGCTTTATGGAAGGCCTTTGAAGGTTTTATCTTTGAGGTGGGTGCTGTTTGTCGTTTTGGATACTCGTCGACGCTTATGTTTTTTGATAAGCCCTTTCGGTTTAAAGAGTTCATTATTCAAATGGAATTCATTGGTAATAAATCAATTTTTATTGTTGTGCTGACAGGAATTTTTACCGGCATGGCTTTATCTTTTCAGGTTTATCTAGGATTTAAATTGGTCAATGCCACAAGTCTTACGGGTCCAATTGTTGCCATGGGTATCGCTCGTGAGTTGGGCCCAGTCTTAACCGGACTGATTGTAGCAGCCCGTGCCGGTGGTGCAATGGCTGCCAATTTAGGATCCATGAGAGTGAGCGAGCAAATCGATGCCCTTCAAGTTATGGCAGTGAACCCTCAGCAGTATTTAGTGGGTCCTAGAATTTGGGCTTCTGTTGTCGCTTTACCACTGCTCACTGGAATTTTTGATTTTGTCGCCATGATTGGTTCTTACTTTCTTTGCATTCGGGTTTTGCAAATGGATGAAGCTATATTTTTTGATAAAACTGCACTTTGGCTGAAGCCCAGTCACATTTACGAAGGATTAATAAAAGCCGCTGTATTTGGTGCTGTCTTTTCAATCATCTGTACCTATCGAGGGTTTAATACTTCAGGTGGTGCACGGGGAGTGGGCGATGCCACCAATCGTGGGGTTGTGCTGAGTATGGTCATGATTATAATTCTTGATTTCTTTTTAATGAACTTTATAGAAGTGTACTACAAGATGACGGCCTGATGAACAGTAGTGATAACGCCATAGAAATTATTGACCTCAAAAAATCTTTCACCGAGGGTGATTATGTCCTCAATGGTATTAACCTCAAAGTTCCTAAGGGTAAAATCACTGTCATCATTGGTTTTAGCGGTACGGGTAAAAGCGTTTTACTCAAACACATTCTTGGAATTATTAAACCCACTTCAGGTTCTATCAAAATACTCGGTGATGATATTGCACAAATGAATGACGCCGACAATTTTCGCATGCGAAAACATTTTGGTGTTTTGTTTCAGTACGCAGCCCTCTTTGATGATATGAGTGTTCTTGAAAATGTGATCTTTCCGCTGAAAGAACATCGAAAAGATCTTTCGAAAAAACAAATCATCGAAATCGCTCATTCAAAGCTTAAGCAATCAGGACTCGACGAAAAGCACTATAATAAGCTTCCAGGTGAAGTCAGTGGTGGGATGAGAAAAAGATGTGGTCTAGCCCGAGCCTTGGCCCTTGATCCTGATATTCTGATTTATGACGAACCAACGACGGGGCTTGATCCGATTTTAACGGAAATGGTGGATAATCTTATACTTAGCACTCATAATCTTAAAGAGGGTACCGCAACACTGGTCGTTTCACATGATCTATTTGCGGCGTTTCGCATCGGAGATTATGTAGCAATGTTAGATAGTGGCAAGGTCCTCCTTCATGGCCCTCCTAAAGTTTTTTTAGAATCCGATATACCTTTAGTATCAAGGTTCGTATCTAAAGGGGTTCGAAAAACATGAATATTTTAAGCACTCCTGAATTTAAAGTCGGACTTCTGGTTGTTATTGTCTCGGGCCTTATTGGTTTTATGTCCATGAGTGTGAGCGAGTCCCCAGGGTTTATGGCCGGTACAAAAACCATTTGGTTTGAAATCGAGAACGCCGGTGGCTTGATTAAAAAAAGCCCAGTGAATGTCGCCGGTATTCGCGTGGGCATGATCGAAGATATTAAACTTAAAGACGGTCGCGCCATTGTTGAAATGTCGATCCGATCGGACGTTGTCCTCACCCAGTCATCAAAAATTGAAATCAGAGCCAACGGTATTCTGGGTGATAAACACATCGAAATTATCCCAGGTTCTTTTAATGATCCAGCCCTTAATAATAAAGAGCAAATCATAGTGGTCGAAGACAACGCATCCATTGATCGTTTGGTGACCGAAGTTTCAAAGATCACCAAATCTCTTTCGGATGTGGTCGATAATATTCGCGATGCCACAGAGGGCGATGGCACAAAGCCCATTGGTAAGATTGTTAATAATATCGAAGTCCTAACTTCTGACCTTTCTGTCCTTGTGCGTGACAAAAAAGATGAAGTCTCTGAGTTGATTGATCATCTTAATAATATTTCAGCTTCTCTTGATGAGATCGTGAACGACGAATCGGATGAGGGGTTTAAAGCCCGCTTTAATCGCTCGCTTTCTAGACTGGATTCTGCCCTTGGAAACATCGATGAGATCTCGGGTAAGATCAATCGCGGCGAAGGTACCATTGGTCGCCTGATCAATGACGAAGAGACGGTCGAAGAACTCAATACGGCTATCTCTGGGATCAATACATTTATCGATGCTGGAACTAAAATTCAGACAAGCTTTGATTACTACTCCCATTATCTCACTCGTTCAGAGGGTGTGAGGTCTTACATCGGCGTTCGTATACAACCTGGCCTTGATCGGTTCTACGAAGTCGCCGGTATCACCACCCCAGAGGGTGTGATCACCCGAATTCGAAGAACAACCACAATCAATAACGGCACACCGAACGAGGCCATCGAAGAAAATCGCCATGATTATCAACTTCGTTTGACTGCTCTTTTTGGTAAAAACTTTTACAATTGGACCATCAAAGGTGGAATGATGGAGAGTCGTGGCGGTTTAGGGATAGAGTATAATTTTATGAATGATCATTTTCGCCTCTCTTTAGATGCTTTTGATTTTGAAACTCCCAATGTGCGCTCTTATTTGCGTTACAGCTTTTTTAAGGGCTTTTATTTGGTGGGTGGACAAGAATATATTTTTGAAAACGGAAATGATAATGCGTCAACCTTCTTCGGGGCTGGACTCTATCTGACAAACGACGATATAAAGGTGCTCTTATCTCGAATTAATCTCTAAGGAAGAAGAGCCCATGTTTCAAAACGCATTAATTAGTGTATCAAATAAAACAGGTTTAGAAGAGTTTTTAAAACCCTTGGTTCTTAAGGGTCTTAGAATCGTATCATCCGGTGGTACGGCAGAGTTTCTGATCTCTAAAGGTTTTAAAGTGACAAAAGTCAGCGAACAAACACAGTTTCCAGAGGTCATGGGCGGGCGAGTGAAAACCCTTCACCCCAATATCCATATGCCACTTTTGCAAAGAGGTCCAAAGAGTGGCGACCATGAGATCTTAGAATCCTATGGTCTTAAACCTTTTGATTTATTAATCGTGAACCTTTACCCCTTTGAAGAGTCGTTGAAAAAAAATCTCTCCCAAGACGAAATGATCGAATTCATCGATATCGGTGGCCCGTCTCTTTTACGTGGGGCTGCTAAAAACTTTCAAAATATCACTGTCCTTTGTGACCCCAGTGATTACAGCTGGGTGTCCGAGAAAAAAGAACTGAACTTTCAAGATAGAAAAAAACTGGCTGCCAAAGTTTTTAAGCAGACTTCTTATTATGATGCTTTGATATCAAACTATCTGCTTGAAGAGTCTTCTCAAGAAGATTTTATTAAGCAAGAGCAAGATTTAATCACAGGGTCTTTGCACCAAAGCCTTCGCTACGGAGAAAACCCCCAACAAAAAGCCTCGTGGTATAGAACCCAAAATGGGGGCCTGCATTCGGCTCAACTTTTACAAGGTAAAGAACTTTCTTATAATAATATTTTGGATATCGATTCGGCACTTTCGGCATTAAGACTTTTTTCTGAGCCCACAGCTATTGCGGTCAAACATAATAGTCCCTGTGGTGTGGCCAGCGAAAAATCAATTGTTAAAGCTCTTGATCGCTGTCTTAAAGCTGATCCGGTGAGCGTGTTTGGTGGAATCATTGCCATCAACCAAACTCTTGATGCTGAATGTGCCGAGATTTTAAGTTCACTTTTTTTAGAGTGTGTGGTTGTGCCAGCTGTGACCATGGATGCTCAAAAGATTCTTTTAAAGAAAAAAAATGTCAGAGTTCTTGTGTGGCCCGATTTTATGAATGTCAGTGAATCTTTTGATTTTCGCAGTGTTGCTGGTGGTTACCTTAAGCAAAGCAAAGATCAGATCCTTAATGGCGAGCAAAATTGGAAAGTGGTCAGCGGCGAAGTTTCCAGTGAAACTCAAAAAAATCTTTCGTTTGCCTGGAGAGTTTGCGCTACACTTAAAAGTAATGCCATTGCCGTTACATCGGGTGACCAAAGCTTAGGTCTAGGTATGGGACAAGTGAACCGCGTGGATGCGACTCAGCAGGCTTTTGAAAGAGCGAAAAAGTTTCATCCCGAACAAAAAAAATTATATTTAGCCAGCGATGCGTTTTTTCC
>CAYMBT010000100.1:0-2558 GCA_964388755.1 uncultured Pseudobdellovibrionaceae bacterium
TTCCTTTGTTTTGATAACTCGGGCTCCTGCCCTCGCTGGAATCGCATACGGCGAGCGCATCCTCTTTCCAGAGGTTCTCAAAACAAAGGAAATCAAAAGAATTAAGGACAAAAAATCAAATAAGCTCGCGGGCTTTTACTTGTTTTAAGGCTTTGGCCCTCTTAACATAAAAACTATGAAAAATAATAATGGGAATGGGACTGTTCATAGGATTGTGCTTACTGGGGGGCCGGGGGCGGGGAAGACGACGGCGGCGAATTTGTTGAGGCGTGAGATTGGGGAGCAGATTATTGTGGTGCCGGAGGCGGCGACTATGATTTTTACTGGGGGGTTTCCTCGGTATAACGACAGTGAGGCTGTGCGGGCGACTCAGAAGACAATTTATTCGATTCAAAAAAATCTTGAGCAGATTCAGGCTCAACGTTACCCCAACAGGACTTTGCTTTGTGATCGGGGGACTTTAGATAGTGCAGTTTATTGGCCCGATGGGGCTGAGAATTTTTTTAAAGAAATGAACACTTCTATTGAAGCAGAGTTGGCGCGGTATGATTCGGTGATTTTTTTTGAATCGGCAGCGGTCGGTCAGCAGTCGGTGATTGAAGGAGGAAACCCTTCTCGCAAAGAAACCATTGAAGAGGCTGCTGCCCTTGATCATAAACTGAAACAGATTTGGTCAAAGCATCCTAACTTTCATCATATTCCACACACCCAATCGTTTTTAAAAAAAATTAATATTGCCATTCAGTGTATGACTGATGTGATTGATGCCCATAAAAAATCGAAACTCACTTAAAGGTCGAGGGTTCTCGTGCTCGCATTTTATCCTCAAAAAAAACATGAGATTGGTCTTTGTTTTTATGAACATTAGTTCATTAATAAAATTATTCGTTTTAATTTTTTCTCTTTTTTTTGCCCAACTATCCTTGGCTCAAGTCAGTGCTAATACTCTGAGCGATTCTCAACCCCAATATGAATTGGGGGCGGGACTCCTTTTATTAAATGTGCCTGATTATCCGGGGTCCAGTAATAATCGTTTTAGGGCCATACCCTTTCCTTACTATATTTATAGAGGTGAATACATAAGGTCTGATGACGAGGGTTCTCGTGCTCGAATTTTATCTTCAAAAAACCATGAGTTTGGTCTTAGCTTTTCGTTTAACTTTCCTGTTCGATCAGGCAACAATCCAAGTCGATTAGGGATGCCCGATCTCGATTCATTGATGTCGGTTGGTCCAAGGGTTCTTTTGCGACTGCTCAATGATCCCCATTCAAGTCATAAGCTTAACCTGACTCTGGCCGCTCGGGCCAATTACTCGAGCGATTTTCACCAAAGATTTCGAGCCGAGGGTATGTCTTTTGAACCAAGACTGAATTATTGGTACAGGTTTGAAGCCCAAAAACTAACTATTTTCTCGGGGCTTGGTTTTGAATTTGGCACGGTTGAAATCAATCGATTTTTTTATGATGTACCTGTTGAGTTTTCAAATCCCTCGCGACCGGTTTACAATTCTCAATCGGGCTTGGTTGAATCATCGGCGTCACTCGGTGTGGGTGCCAGCCTGTCATCATCGGTCTTTTTATTTGCATCAACATCCTTTAGAAACCTAGACTGGGCGGCAAACCATGAAAGCCCACTGGTTGAAACAAGAAACAATCAGGCTTACATCTTAGGTCTGATATGGACTTTTTATGAGTCCGAAGAATTGGTAAAAAAACTCTAATACTCAATCAATTATAGTCATTTAACCTCATATCAAAGTGATACAAAAGCACCCAATTCCGCGCAATATTATGGCCCTAAAAAGACTCGTCTTGCTTTTTAATGCGCTTAGGGATAAACCTTAAGTATCTGGATTGTACAGAGAACAAAGAATGAAGGGCCGCCCGCCATAAGTTTTTTGGGAACTGGCAAGACAAGATGGTAAGATAAATTTTTAAAAAAATATAAAGGAATTAATAAAATGAATACAGGTAAAGTAAAGTTTTTTAATATTACAAAAGGTTTCGGTTTCATTACTAAAGACGATGGTAAAGACATTTTCTTTCACATTTCAGAAGTACAAGGTCAAGAGCCACAAGATGGCGACAGCGTACAATTTGAAGTGGGCGAAGGAAACAAAGGCCCTTGCGCGCTTAAAGTTAAAGTTACTAACTAATAATCCACTTTTATTTTCTATCTCAATTTAAATTGATTCAGATAATAATCATCACCCTAGAAGCCATCTTGGGTGATCATCAAAGAAGTCCTGTTGATCGGGGCTTTTTTATCATTACTCCCTCTTTATTCTAAATCTCTAGACTTCATCATAAAGTTATTTTTGACGAAGACCTTTCTTGATACATTTTTGGTTTGCTTGATCCAATCCATATTCAATTTTATTTGTTAAATATATTCTTTAAACTCAGCCTCTCTCTCACAATGTATGAATTTGAAAGTTATTGGGACAGTAAGGTGCGGGCTTTTGTTTTTAATGCGCGGTGAATGGCAATTCTTGTTACGATCAATGTCAGTATGACCGCCGCTATAAGAGTGATGATCGGCACAATGGGGCTTGGGA
>CAYMBT010000100.1:2568-9268 GCA_964388755.1 uncultured Pseudobdellovibrionaceae bacterium
CTCTTGAGTGACAGCGTTGAAAGTCCTATCATTAAAAGAAAAGAAAATAAGAAAATAAATAACCCATAGCCATAGCAATGAATCCACCCACCAGAGATGAGATCATTGCAATCATCCCAAACTGCCAAAGAAAAAGTCCCTCGATGGTTTGAAATGAAGAACCTAAAGCTTTAAGTAAACCCACTTCCCAAGAGCGCGAATAGGCCTGATGGCTCGCCATCGAATAAAGAACAACAAGGCCAGAAAGAAAACACAGTATCGACATAAAAAGGAGAGCCCACGACATTTGATCCATGGTCTTTAACAGTCTATCGACGACTCTTGAAACATCCACAACGGATATATTAGAAAACTTTTTAACAATTTGATTTTGTAGATTTATTTTTTCTAAATCCGTGGTCTGCCCAACAGTGGCGATGAGAGTTTGCGGAGCAGCATCTAAAACGCCAGGCTGAAACTGAACAAAAAAATTGGGTTGAAAAGAAGTCCATTTTACTTTTCTAAGATTAATAATTCGCCCGACAACTGGAACACTCTCAATATCAAAAGTCAGCTCGTCACCAATTTTTAAACCCAGTCTTTGGGCAAATCTTTCTTCAACAGAAATTTCAGCTGTACTGCTTTTCTCAGAATCAAAGGGGCCCGAGAAATCGACGCCAGAGACAATGGTTTCTGATGGGCTCAGCTTTTCTCGAAACGAAAGATTAAAACCGCGATTTCTAAAACGCATTTCATCTTGTTGTTCGCGAGTCAGTTGGGATTCGTTTTTACCACTTCCTTTATCAAAGATCTCTCCATTGACTGAGGTCAGTCGAGCCCTGATCATGGGTGAAACTTGCTCTATGCTTTGACCTTGATCTTTAACTGTATCGTTGAGTTCAGAAAGTTGATCGGGTTGAATATCAAACATAAAAAGACTGGGTAGTGTTTGCGGTTTACTGAGCTCTTCATCAAGAGTCGTTTTAAGAATCGGAATCAATGAAATGAGCAGTGCACTAAGGCCTAGACATATAAAACTCAGTGTCGTTGTTGTCTTTTGACGATTGAGATCACGAACGGCCCACCTGAGGCTTAGGGATTGAAACGAAAACCACTTGTTGAATGCGCGAAAAATAAAAATGGAGATCAAAGATAAAATCAAAGCTGATAAAGCAAAAAGGAGGGCAAAAACAGAGCCCACCCAATAGGATCTTGATAGCCAAATAGCCAGAGCAATAAGAGTCATAAAAAGTGGTAACGAAGAAAGCACCCCCATCCAATTGAGAGAATGGCTCAACTCACTAGCCTGAGAGAGCAAACGTTTTGGTTTGATCAAATGAAGTGATAAAAGCTGTGGTAAACCAATAAGAACACTCAGTAAAGGTCCCCATATCAATAAAAGGATTAAGGTTGATGCCTTAATCTTGAAATCAATATCCAGCGGAATAAGATCTATGGTTAAAGTCTTTAAGGCTCCAAGAAGCATGAACGAAAAAGTCAGGGCGATGAGCGAGCTCATTAAGCCTAAAATAAGACTTTGAAAAAGATAATAATAAAATGCAAAACTTCGAGTGGCCCCAAGACAAATTAAAATAGCAATTGAATTGAACTTACTTCTTAAATAAGAACGAAATAAAAAGGCCGACCCTACAGCTGAAAGAAAAAGGGCTACAATAGATGAAAGGCCTAAAAAGTCATTAAGCCTGGTTATGAGCCTTGCCGTTTGCTCAGAAAAACTTTTATGAGTAAAAACGTTGACGTCAGGGTTATCTATTTTTTTAAAGATTTCAGATCGAATCAAATCAATATTTTCTTGGTCCGTGCTTTGAAGTTGATAAAGTTGAGAGTGCCAAGCAATAGTGCCTTTTTGAATCAATTTGGTTTTATAAATATTTTTATAAGACATATAAAGTCTTGGTGCCATTTCGTTAGTGATACTGGCCGCTGAATCAGCTATCACCACATCAGCAATAACAAAGTCCATCTCGCCTATTTTAAGTTGGTCACCTATAGATAAGCCCATTTGTTGCAAAATTTCTGGGTAAACCCAAACTATAGCTTCGTCTTCCCCAGTTTTTTTAAAAAGTGCTTTTGAATTCTGGTTCTCTTGCAATTCAATTTCGCCGTAAAAGGGATAATTGGGTTCAATGGCTTTGATCTGCACAAGACGAGATTCTTTAAGGGGACTTAAGACCATAGAAAATATTTCTATGGTCTTTGTAGATGCTGGCTTTTGAGCGAGGTAATCATCAACTTGGTTTTGTTCAATTTCACTTAAGGGACGACGGGCGGATAGGCCAAAATCCGCGCCCAATAAAACTTTTGATCGAGAAGACAATGTTCCTTCAATGGACGACTTAAAAGTTTCGATGGTCATAAAGGCTGTTAGACCTAACGAGAGATTTAAAATAAAAAGAAGAGTGAACGACGGACTTCGAAGCAGCTCCTTGATCAGATAGGAAAGAAATCTCATTTCTGTCTTCTTCCGCCCTGAAGATGAACAATCTCTTGGCAACGTTCAGCAAGCTTTAGATCATGAGTCACTAAGATAAGAAGTTGTTTGTTTTCTTCGCTCATAGAAAAAAGCAGATCCATAACCTTAAGACCAGTTTCAGTATCCAAGTTACCGCTGGGTTCATCGGCCAAAAGAAATTGCGGTCGAGTCACAAAAGCCCTTGCAATGGCGACCCGTTGACATTCTCCGCCACTGAGCTGATGAGGCAAGTGGTTAATCCTGTTGGTCAGCCCCACCTGCTCTAAGATTTCTTTTCCCCGTTTTTCAACATGATCAGACTTAAGGATTTCTAGGGGAAGCGTTACATTTTCAAGAGCAGTCAGATATGGCATTAGATGAAATTGTTGAAAAACAAAACCCATGTTTTGGGCTCTAAACTGGGTCCATGCTTTCTCACTAAGGCCGACCATCTCTTGTTCGTTAAATTGAATACTTCCAGAGGTGGCCTCTTCGAGGCCTGCAAGCAATGAGAGAAGAGTTGTTTTACCACTGCCCGAGGGGCCGACAAGGGCCAAACTTTTTTTGGCTTTAAGTTCAAAACTGACATCCGTTAAAGCGTGTATTGTGGTCTCGCCTTGCAAAAATGTTTTTGTGAGATTTTCGACTTTAAGATTCATAGTTTAAAATACCCGCTTTTTTATTTTTTAAGATCATCACCTTTAAAGCTCTATCACTTTTTTCGCTGAGACCTTAGTATTTATTGTTTGGACGACATCTCTTTTTGAGGAATATGTTTTATTATTTCTTTAAAAACAGTGTCCGCCATTTTTAAATGACCCTTTTCGTTGGGGTGAATACCATCTGAAAGGTTCAGCTCACTGATCGTAGCCACTCCTTCTAATAAAAAGGGGATAAGAGGAATTTTATTTTGAATCGCCAGGGTTTTAAATAAATTTTCATAATCACGACGATACTTTTCACCGTAATTCATCGGCATCTTCATGCCAACAAGGATCAGTTTCACCGAATCCTTATGGGCCAGATCAATGGCTTTTTGTAAATTGTTTTGTGTGGCTTCAACCGAAAATCCTCTTAAACCATCATTGGCTCCTAAAGCTAAGAGTATCATTTGAGGTTTAGCTTTAAGGTGCCACTGCATACGAGAAACCGCACTGGCTGAGGTGGAGCCACTACTACCTGCATTGATCAGCTGAATTTTAGGATTTAATTTTTGAAGCTTTTTTTCGACCAGATAAGGATAGGCTGAGCTTTTTGCAATGCCGTAACCTTCGGTCAAAGAATCTCCAATAATGACGATTTTGTAAATATCCTCACCCAAAGAACTGTAAGAAAAAGACAATATTATGGCTAGAAGCAAGACTCGGATCATCCAAAGAAATTAACACTGACAAATCTCTAAGGATAGAAAACTTGATCATTGGACTGGATGCGAAAAATTGGCCATTGAGTAGCCATAAAAGGCCATACAGTGGTGGCCGCCAGATCTCATAAATTCTTTTTCTGAAGTAAAAATTAGAATTATAAACAAGGATACATTTGTTGCTTTGATCATTATACATAGCGATGAGCTTGTCTCAGTCAGCAAACATAAGTATGATTATTTTTTGTGTTCAACCATTTGCTAAGCGAGATTGATGGATCCCTTGAATACTCCCCTTCAGTGGCGGCTTTTTTTCTTTGCCTTTATTTTTCTATTTCAATCTTCTGTGGTTACGGCTCAGAGTCTCGATCAAGTCTACCGGGCCTCTTTAGAATTCACCGCCTCTATCAAAGATCGACGATTCAATGAAGAGATCGCCGTCGAACAAAAAAATCAAGCTTTGGCTACAGTTCGGCCACAAATCAATGCAATTTCTACAAACACCTGGAGAGATGAAGCTGCTGGCGTTGGTCCTTTTGGTGAAGGCTACCAAAGAACATCCTTTATTAACCTGACCCAGCCACTGTTTCAGGGGGGAGCTGAATACTACGCTCTGTCTGTAGCAAAAAATCTTCCTCAGATTGCTCAGTTTGAAAGAGAACAAGAAGAGCTTACTCTTTTCACTGTTATTTCTGGATTCTTTTTTGAAACCCTTAAGCTTGAAAAAGAATTAAAGGCTCTTAATGACCAAGAGAGCACATTAAAAGATAGGGTTAAAACCCTCAACCAAAGAGCCAAAATCGGTAGAAACCGCAAAACAGACTCAATGGCCGCTCAAACTCAACTTGCAAGGGTTATGGCTGAAAAATCACGGGTCCAAAGACAAATCATCACAGCCCAAAACCAACTTAAAAACTACACAGGTCTTCAGCAAATAAAACCCATCGAGAGTGGCCACGGTGTTAGTGAGCTAAGCCTGTCACCAGGCTGGGAAGACCAATTGATGACAAATCCTGTTGTCAGCGCCAATGAACTTCTCGCCAAAAATGCCGAAAAAGAAATCAAAGCCGCCCGTGGCAGCTACCTACCCAACCTTGATCTTGACGGAAATTACTATCTCGATCGCGCTGGTATTTTAAGAGATTCACAGTGGGATGTGACCGTCAACGTTCGTTGGAACATTTTTGCTGGTGGCACGGATAGTTCGGAGATTCGAATTAAAACTCTTCAACAAATGCAACTCAATGCCCGCTTAATCGAATTAAAGAATAATATTAAAAATGATTTCAAGGCCCTTAAAGACGAATTTCAAATGCACCAAAAAATTGCCCAGCAACTTCGATCAGCTGTTGAGTTTTCTGAAAAAAATTATCGACAACATATCGTCGAAGCCAATCAAGGACTGGTGAGTGATCTTGAAGCTCTTCGAACCCTTGAAGAGTATTTACAAACCCGGCGCACCTATGACCAACAGATTTATGATCTACAAATGACCTGGGTTCGTTTACGAGCTCTCGCCGGAGAACATCCATGAGTTTAAGTCGCCTCTCTATTCGAAGACCTGTATTTGCATGGATTTTGATGTTTGCCTTGATTTTTTTTGGGTCCATCTGCTTTCTCAATATGGGTGTTAACGATAATCCTGATGTGGATTTTCCAAGAATTCAGGTCAGCTATGTTTACGAAGGTGCAACACCCGAAGTTGTTGAGAAAGATATCATTGAAACAGTCGAAAACGTTCTCGTCTCCATAGAGGGGATTCGTTACATCGATTCGACGGCTGATCGTGGTTCGGCCAACATACAAATAGAGTTTGAGATAAACCGAGATATCGATTTTGCCCTACAAGAGATTCAGACATTGCTCGGGCGAGCCCAGCGCGAGTTACCAGGGAGCATTGACCCACCGGTTGTTACAAAATCCAATGCCGCTGATGAACCCCTTATGTATCTCAACATTCGATCTGAAAAACTGGCCGATCGAGATCTTATGATTCTTTATCGTGACAATATCAGGGATCGCCTTTCAACCATCGAAGGGGTCGCAGAAACCCGCGCCTTTGGCTACCACGAACCTATGCTCAGGATTGATCTTGATGCCGACCAATTAAAACGTTATCAGCTCACCTCTTCTGATGTGGTCACTAGTATTCAGCGTGAACATCAAGAACTGCCCGCTGGACGACTTGAGTATAAAGACTCTGAGAAAACTTTAAGAATAATGGGTGAAGCTCAGAAGCTTGAGGAGTTTCAAAATCTGGTGATCAGTCGTCGAGGCGGGCAGCCCAACTTCACTGATATTAGGCTTAAGGATGTGGCCCACATTTATGAGGGTTTAGAAAATATTCGGCGAACTTCTCGATTTAAGGGTGTGAGAGCACTGGGTATCGCTGTTCAAAAACAAAATGGCGTGAACTCTGTGGCGACGGCCGATCGAGTGATGGCTCGAGTGGCCGAAATTAACAAAGATTTACCTGATGGCGCTGTTCTTGGTGTGAACTTTGACCGTACAAAGTTTATCCGCGAATCGGTGAATGAACTTATTTTTACTCTCATTCTTTCAGCCTTTCTAACATCTATTATTTGTTGGATCTTTTTGGGGTCGTGGTCGGCGACATTCAACATTTTATTAGCTATACCCACAGCCATTATCGGTACTTTTATTTTTATTTATTTTCTGGGTTTTACCCTCAATACATTTTCACTTTTGGGCTTAGCACTGGCTATTGGTGTCGTCGTTGATGACGCCATCATTATGCTTGAAAATATTGTGCGCTATATGCAAATGGGTTGGAACCGGGTGAATGCCTCGTTTAAAGGATCAAAAGAAATCACTTTTGCTGTTCTTGCCACAACTGTGGCTCTTGTTTCTATTTTTGTTCCCAT
>CAYMBT010000101.1:0-9045 GCA_964388755.1 uncultured Pseudobdellovibrionaceae bacterium
TGCAAAAATATCGCTATGTTGTCTCGAAATGATACACAATATTTTTAAAACCCTCTTTCAAGGGATTTCGATTTTTTTAATTCTTTGTGGGTGCACGAAAAAAGAAGAATTATCACCTTTTTCTTTACACCTGTATCAAGAGCCCGTTCACTTGGACGCCAGTCAATCATCCTCGTCCAGTGCCAGTTATTTATTTCATAACTCACTTCGAGGACTTTACCGTTACGATGCTCAAAAAGGTCTTGTTGCAGAGGGTGGTGAATGCCGCTGGCTCAACCCCAAAAAACTAGAATGTCAGCTGAAAGAGAGTTTTTGGTCCAATGGAACACTGGTCACAAGCTCTGATTACCTGAGAGGATTTAAACATTTATTACATCCCCTGACCACCTCCGCCCGAGCCACATTGCTTAAGTCCGTTCTTCATTCGCAAGAGATACTTGCTGGCAAAATGGGACCAGAAAGTCTTGGAGTTCAAGTTGTGGACGAAAAAAAATTCACCATTGATTTTATCCGCGAGGATTCTGACTTTCTTTTTAAGCTTTCAAGTACCGCTTTGCTACCCATACCCAAAGATCAAGTGTTTGAAAAAAAAGATTATAAAAAGTTTCTGTCTAATGGTCCCTACCAAATAGATCATTGGCTTTTTGGAAAAGAGCTGACATTAAAACAAAATCCTTTTTATAAAAATGCTCATAAACACCGCCCTCCCGTTCGATTTTATTTTATCGAAAACGATATGACGGCTTACAGACTTTACCAGGCCGGAGAGCTGCACTTTTTACGTCGCTTGCCTTCCCATCTCTTTAGTCAGCTTAAAGACGGACCGGATTTCTACCAAACTCCTGTGGCTCGGTTTGATTACCTGGGTTTTGGACCAAGATTTAAAGACGAATTACTTTTACGCCAAGCCCTGGCACTTTCGGTCGACTACGAAAAACTAAAAAGTCTTCTTGGTGCAAAGGGTCGCCCTGGTTGCCCGAGTCTACCACCTCAATGGATGGACACTGTTCCCTGTCATGGGTTTGATCAAAAGAAAGCTCAACAAATTTGGACACAAAATAAAAGCCCCCTTAAAGGGACCACACTTCAAATGAAGTTTAGTCAAATGGGTGGTGAGGATATTCAAAGACAGATTGAATTCTTTCAGAAACAGTGGGGCGATCATTTGGGTGCTGTGATCGAAGTGAACTCCATGGATCAAAAAACCTACGTGTCCCTTCTTGAAACCAGTCCCCCCGATCTTTTTCGTAAGGGAATTGGTCTTGATTATCCCACTTGCCTCAATGCCCTAGAAAACTTTTTACCCGATGGTAAAAATAATTTTATCAACTACCAGGACGCGGCTTACGAAAAAATTGTCAAACAGATGACCCAAGAGAACGATCCTCAACGCTATAAAGTCCTGTGCCGTCAAGCCATCGATCGTTTAATGAATAATGCCTCTATTATCCCATTAGGTGAAATTCATTTTAGTCAGTTGGTGAACCCTCAGTTTAGCGGTTGGTCTTTAAACTCAATGAATCAGCTGGACTTAAGCCAGCTGCGTAGGGCTAAAGTCTCCCCGACTAAAGATGCAAAGTATTAAGTCAAACTCATTATTTGAGTCTTAAAGTCCGATAAACTTTAAGAATGGCCAAAAAGAAAAAACCTGATCATAACAAGCTTCTTCACTTGATCGAAATCGGTCTTGCCCTGTCCTCAGAAAAAGAATTGAACAGTTTATTTAAAGTCATTCTCGAGAAAGCCGTGGATCTCACTGATGCCGAAGGCGCTTCACTTTTTTTGGTCCGAGAAAATCCTAAACAAGTTATGGGTGACACTGTCACATTACAAAAAGAATCCAAACTCTACATGATCAAATCCCTCAACAGAATTAAAGGTGAGATGGATCATAGCCACTCGTTGATTCTTGATAAGACCAGTATTGCCGGACATGTGGCTCAAGGTAAAAAGCCTATTCGCATCGATAACATCGATCAAATTTCAAAAACAAAATATAACCTCAACCCCCTTTTTGATCGTGCCTATCACTCGAACCTTAAAACATTACTCAGTGTTCCGATGATGACCGCTGATGGTCGCGTGCGTGGAGTCCTTCAACTGGTCAATAAGCTTAAACCCGAAGCTCTTGATAGTTTGGTCAAGCACAACAAAATTTCATCCGATTCGATCATTGCATTTGACGCCAACGATGAAGATATCCTTAAACACTTTTCGAAGTACTCTGCCATTGCATTAGAAAACGCCCAACTCACCGAGAGTATCGAAAATCTTTTTGAAAGCTTTGTGCGCGCCTCAGTGAAAGCCATTGAATCCCGAGACCCAACGACCAGTGGTCACAGTGATCGTGTGGCTATGATGACTGTCGAGCTGGCTCTCGCCACCCATAAGGTGGGAGAAGGCCCTTATAAAAGTGTGATCTTCTCTGAAGAGCAAATCAAAGAGCTTCGTTACGCTTCGCTTTTGCACGATTTTGGTAAGATTGGCGTGACAGAGCCTGTTTTATTAAAAAAGAAGAAACTTAAAGATCGTGACCTTGAATCCATTCTTTTACGTTTTGATAGTATGGGTTACCTTGAAGAAACTCTTTTATGGAAAAATCTTTGCGAAAGAATCATCGAAGAGCAAAGACGAGCCACCACTCCGTTTGATGCCGACCAAGCTTTTAAAAATACCATAGAAAAAATTGATTTTCTAAAACATAAAATCAAGAAAATGAGATCCCATGTGATCACCGCCAATGAACCCCAAGTTATGAGCGATGATTTTGATATTAACGAACTTGTTTTACAGATCACAAAAGATAATCAATTTTTTAATAACAACGTTCTCACACAAGAAGAGCTTAAAACTCTATCCATACCACGGGGAAGTTTAACACTCACAGAACGTCACGAGATCGAATCCCATGTCAGTCACACCTATGAGTTTTTAAAACAAATTGCTTGGACTGAAAATTTATCCCATGTCACAACCATTGCCCACTGCCACCACGAAAAAATGGATGGCACAGGTTACCCCAGAGGTCTCAGAGAAGAGGCCATACCCATACAGTCGCGTATGATGACCATTGCCGACATCTATGACGCACTCACCGCCTTTGACCGTCCCTATAAAAAGTCAGTTTCCCCTGCTCGGGCCCTTGAAATTCTGATCAAAGATGCCCGCTCCCATAAAATTGACGGCCATTTGCTAAAGATTTTCATTGAGGCCGGCATATTTCACCATGCAACACTTGGAACCATCAAAAAAGTAAGTTAAAAGAAACGAAATTATTTTTTTGAATCGTTTTTTTATCTTTTTGAGGTCCCATGCAAAATAAAGTGATCATTACCGGTGCAAGCTCTGGAATTGGTGAAAGCCTGGTCAAATATTTTTTTGAGCGCGATTGGTCTGTGGTTATGATTGCTCGTAATCCTGAAAAACTAAAAGCTATATCGGATCAGTATAAAGGGACGACGTGGATCGCTTGCGATCTCTCTGTTTCAGGTGAAATCAATTCGTTAAAAAATCAACTTCTCAATCCAAAGCACCCGGCCCATGCCCTGATCAATAACGCCGGTCTTTACCGACCCGTTTCTCTAGACAATGAAACCGATGAGCACTGGGACATCCATTTTCAAAATAACTTAATGAGTGCTGTGCGTATAACGCGACTTTTATGGGATGAACTTAAAACAACCCAAGGGAGCATCGTTAATGTCACATCCACCCTCGCTTTAAGACCCATTGTCGGGACAGCCGCGTATTCGGCTCTGAAGTCGGCGATGAACAATTGGACATTGAGCCTTGCCTTAGAAGGAGCCCCCTATCAAATTAAAGCCAATGCCATTGCTCCAGGGATTATTGATACTCCGATCCACTCTTACTTTGGCAGCGAAAAGCCCGAAGACATTCAACTTTATAATCAATTGCAAAAAGCTCAGCCCCTGGGACGAACCGGAAAGCCTAAAGATATTTCTTCTATGGCCTATCAACTTTGCCAAACAGAATCCCAGTGGATCACAGGCACCATCATTAACATTGATGGCGGTATATTACTGAATAGCTAAAAAGGATTTATGACTTCAGATCTTAAAAGAATTAACAAATATTTAGCTGACCGAGGTCTTTGCTCAAGACGTGAAGCCGATGACTTTATTAAAAGAGGTCTTGTTTCAGTCAATGGCCAAGTTCTCACTGACCTGAGCTATCGAGTTAAAAAAGACGATCAGGTCAAAGTGGATTTACAGGTTCAAAAAGAGTTGAGCGAAAAAAAAACCCTGATCATCCATAAACCTGTGGGCTATGTTTCGGCCCAAGCCGAAGAAGACTATGTTCCTGCCATAAGACTTGTGGTCGAAGAAAACTATTACGGCTCAAAACGTCCCGAAAGAATTGAGTACCAAGGTTTTGCACCTGCTGGTCGACTTGATATTGATTCGACGGGATTACTCATTTTAACCCAAAACGGAAAACTGGCAAAAACCATAATCTCTCCGGACTCTGTTGTTGAAAAAGAATATATAGTGACGGTTGAAGGAAAGATTGATCCTAAAAAAATAGATCGACTTCGCCATGGTCTAAGCCTTGACGGGCGAAAACTAAAACCGGCCCATGTTAGACATGTTGAAACCCAGGTGCTCGAGTTTATTCTTAAAGAGGGTCGCAAACGTCAAATCCGTAGGATGTGTGAACTGGTTGATCTCAAAGTCACCCATTTAAAACGGGTTCGTATTGGTCAGATTCATCTTGGAGATCTGCCGCTGGGACACTGGCGCTTTCTTCAAAAGGGCGAAAGAGTCTAAGTTTCTATTTTTTTGTTGCAGCAAGTAAAGCATCACCCCTATGACCCGCAGAGACTTGGGGCCCGTGGCCGACTCACCGAGGCTCCATAAAACAACTCAGCTTAAGATGATATAAGAGCTTGATCCTCTGAGAGATAAAAACTAAAAAAGAAGGATCAAAATCAAAGAATAATCAATAAAGGGTGAAGCATGGGAAAAGGCTGGAAGAATCCATTTAAAGAAGCAAACGCTGCTAAAAAAGGCGCACAAATTTCAAAGCTGGCTAAAGAGATCACGGTCGCCGCAAAGCTCGGCGGTGGTGATCCCGAAGCCAACTCGCGATTAAGAATTGCCATTAATACTGCACGTGCTGAATCTGTCCCCAAAGACACCATTGAAAGAGCGATCAAAAAAGGAACTGGCCAATTGGATGACGGCAAAGTCATTGAAGAGGTTATGTATGAAGGCTACGGACCCCACCAAGTGGGAGTTTTGGTGGAATGCCAAACCGACAATCGCATTCGTACAGCACCCGATATTCGCTTTATTTTTAAAAAACACGACGGCCAAATGGGTGAGCAAGGCAGTGTGGCCTGGATGTTTGATCGCATTGGTTATGTCGAAGCCATTGGTCCAAAAGAGAATGAATTTGATTTTGAAGAAGAGGCCATTGAAGCCGGCGCCAATGAAGTTGAAAAATCAGATAAAGAAGCCGGAATGTATTCATTTTTCACCGAGCCCAATGATCTTGATCAAGTGCAAAAAGCTTTGCAAGATCGCGGTTGGGAAATAAAAACAGCAGAGCTTTCTTACCGTGCAAAAAATAAAACCGATGGTTTAACTGAAGAGCAGATCAAAGAAGTTTATGAATTCCTAGATGCCCTTGATGACAACGACGACACATCAAGAATCCATTCGACACTTTAATTTTAAAACGGATTTTGTGTTAGGAAAAATGTGAATTGGTTATTTGAACTGACACAGACAAATCCCATTGAGTGGCGCGAAAAAAAAATTCACTGTCAGCCTTGTTTGGTCTCTCAAGGGCTTAAGCGCAACGAAGCAGAGTACGGTGTCAAAGATAAATGCTGTCGATTTTCTCCTTTTTTAAGTGCTTTTGCTATTGGCTCTTGGATTGAAAAAGAAAATAGGCTCCCTATTTTTAATGATCGTAAACCCATCTTTACTTGGTTTGGAATCTCACATAGTTTTGAGGACCGCCAAAATCCTAAAAGTCTTTGTCAGCATTACCAGTCTTCAACAGGTCAGTGTGGCGTATGGTCAGAGCGTCCAGCCACTTGCTTTACTTTTTTTTGCACCAGTCAATGGCCCCGCGGTCAAAAAATGTATTCTGAACTTGAAGATTTTTTATTGGCAAGCGAGGCTCAGCTTCTAAAAAGTTATTTTTTACAAACTCAAAACTCAGCCATTTTATGGGAGAATTGGGTCAACTTCATGGAAAAGGTCCCACGCACTCCCTTAGCCGAAGACTTAATCATAAACTCTGAAGATGAAGCTTATATGCATTATTTAAAAAGTTTCCAGTGGCTTAAAGGTTTATCGGCTCATCATCCTGAACTGACTCTTTTTAAAAAAAATATCAACAACTGGCTTCAACAATACCAGTCTCTGTGATAGCTAAAAGCATGATCAATCAATCTGAAATGAATCAAAAACAAATCCTCGAAGAGCTCGGTTCGATCAATAACTGGGAAGACCGTTATAAAAAAATTATTCAACTGGGTAAGGCCCTTCCCCCCTACCCCGAAGAGTTTCGCCAAGATCAGTTTTTGGTGAAAGGTTGTCAGTCCCAGGTATGGCTTCACGTAAGACTCAGCGATGAAGGTCAAATGGAGATCAGTGTTGATAGCGATGCTATGATCGTTAAAGGGCTTTCGGCCATTGTTAAAAAGGCCTACTCCGGTCTAACCCCACAAGAGGTTCTTAAGACAACCCCCGATTTTATCGAAAAGCTGGGTCTTAAAGAGCATCTCTCCCCCAGCCGAGCCAATGGCTTTTTATCCATGGTTCAGCAGATTCAACTCTATGCCCAAGCCTTAAGCCTTCTCGCCCAAAAATAGGGGCCTTACGGATATCCCATTTCAACCACCCTAAAAGTGACCTTTTTGGGCTCTTTTTGGTCCTCTGGACAGCGCGTTTCATAATGAAACACTTTATTGTTCAATAAAATCAATACTTTACAAAATAATGCTCATGCCATCCTTGGCTTTTTTTTTGCCTTAGTAAGAGGTGAATCAAAAACCTTAGGGGGATAAGATGATGAAAAAAGTGATAATGATAACCATATATTTAGTGATCGGTTTCCAAGCCAAAGCAGCCTATGAGCCCACAGAAATTATTAGAACTTTGGCCTCTGCCGGACAGGAAGCCAAGAAAATGCAAAACATCTGTGAGATCCATGCCGGTGATGTGGGTAAACTCAGATACAAAGCGGATACCTACGAAAAAGCATTTTCAAAAGTGACAGACGAGTGTTTTCAAAAAAGAAACAACCTTTATGTCAAAAACCGTAACGAACAACCCGATCAAGATCGTCAAATCCAATTTGCTGAATCTTGCCTCAATAGCGTTAAGTGTATTTAATATAAGCCCCCCCAAACCCTTCTTCACAGCTTATGCCTCTTGTCATGGGCTGTGAAGAATCCCCATAGTCAGGACTCAAGAATCTTGATATATCTCTATTCATAATAACGATTGAAATGGGTCTTTTTGACCTCACCCATCTTCTGAGGAGAAATAATGATAAAATGGCTTCTGGGTTTTCTTTTCGGTAAACAGGCTGAGATCTTTGATAAAACCGGTCGCGTAGAACATGATCTTGGCAGTCCACATTGGCAAGCCTGGGATGATCGTTTGAAATCAAACCCCGATTACAACTGGCGCGATCACAAAGGTCGTCAACCTAAGTTGGCCGATCGAAAATAGTCTTATTCAACTGTTTTAAATATCTTTTTAAACCAATCTCTCTTTAAACCCAATTTTTCATAAGTCCCATCAACTGCTCTTTTTGGGTGATATTTTCTTTGAGCTGCAAACGATAAAGCTTTTTTAACACTTGGGCGATTTCTTTACCCGGAGCCATCCCGTACTGAATCAGATCATCACCAGTAACGAGAAGGGGCGGAAGCTGTCCGTTTTTAAAATACACTTGAGAGCTTTTAAGTTTCTCGAACCAGTCCTCTTTGATCGACCCGTAGTTCAGCATTTGATAAATCTCAACCGCCAGCCGTCCGCTGGGCTGAGCTAAAAACAGGGCGATTTCTACAGGTTCAGCTTTGCTCAGTTGACTGAGTTGCATTAAACTTTGCGAGCAATAAATCATTTTTTTAATCATTGAATTGGGGTGTTTCCAATCAAAGGCGATCTTTGCTATTTTTTCGTAGTCTTTATCAAGGTGAACTAAAAACCATAAAATCCAAGCCTTCTCTTCATCGCGAATGGGCAGACTCCAAAGTTTTTTATAGGTTTCTGTTTGAAAACGAAAACCCGAAAAAAGAAGGGGCCAAAGACCCAGATCTAAGGTTTTTTGAAAACCAACAAGTGGGTTATCTGAAACTAAAATTTTCTGCCATTCATCTCGAATACGCTCCATAGAGACCTGATGAATCTGAATCGAGAATTTTCGAATGGCGTCCATGGTTTTTGATTCTAAAGAAAAATTAAGTTGAGCATGAAATCGTAGAGCGCGAAGAATGCGTAACTTATCTTCTTGAAAACGAAGTTCAGGGTCACCCACGGTGCGAATTATTCTTTTCATCAGGTCCGATTGACCACCCACATAATCGATCACTTGTTTTTTATCAGGGTCGTAAAAAAGGGCATTGATGGTAAAATCCCGTCTCAAAGCATCTTCTTTTTCAGAAGAATACTCGACAGTGTCAGGACGCCTGCCATCTTGATAAATACCATCTTTACGAAAGGTCGCCACTTCAATGGTCAGTCCATCCATGACCACGCGACAAACACCAAATTCTTTACCCACCATAATGGTTTTTTCAAAAAGAGCGGCTATTTGGTCAGGAGTAGCGTTTGTGGCAATATCAATGTCGTGAGGAACACGTGAGAGCAAAAGATCTCTGACCGCACCACCAGCAATGAGAGATCGAAAACCCCCTTGGCTTAAAGCCTTATGGATTTTTGCAATGGTATTCCAATGGGGGTGTTGTTCAAGACTTGACACCTTAGTATTAAAAACGAAAAAGTGGGTGATGTCCATGACTGCTGCTGAGAGGCTTAAGAACTGTTTAAAAAATCAAGA
>CAYMBT010000102.1:0-9026 GCA_964388755.1 uncultured Pseudobdellovibrionaceae bacterium
TGGATCTGTGGTTGGAATTTTATGGACCCAAGTTTCTGGGCCTAACACAGCCACTCTGACCGGGGTAAATACCTTATCTCTATCAGCCTCTAATCTTATACAAGGTGACTACGTTTTTCAAATTGAAGTCGAAGATGATTTTGGTGATATTACAACTGATACCATAATGATTTCTGTGACAGCGGCAGGAACTGCGCCAATGGTGACCTATACGCAGGTCAGTCGAGATATCTTAGTACCCAGATGTGTGAGCTGTCATGGTTCTAACACAGCTAATGGTGGTTACAGAGTGGATTCCTATAATAACACCATGAGAAATGTGGTGGCTGGAAACGCTGCTGGCAGTGAACTTTATAGTGAAGTTCAAAGTAACTCTATGCCACGAAATTCGACTCCACTGTCGAATGCAGAAAAGGCTATGATTCAGTCCTGGATTAATCAAGGTGCTTTGAATAACTAATCCTATGTCAATGCGGTCCTCATTGAGACTGATATCGTTAATTGCGACCTAGCTATTTATAGTTTTTGGCTTGATTGTTTTCATCAACCAAAATGACATGTTGTTTGTAACTGATGGCCTCTTCGTCTTCCATTTGGGCGTAGGACACTATAATGACGATATCCCCTTTAAGCACATGACGTGCAGCAGCTCCATTGAGGCAAATCTCACCTGGCTTTCCAGGGATAACGTAGGTCGAAAATCGAGCTCCATTATTACAATTATAAATATGGACCTTTTCGTTTTCAATGAGGTGAGCGGCCTCCATCAGTTGGGTGTCGATTGTGATTGAACCTTCGTAGGTGAGATCAGCATCAGTGACTGTGGCGCGATGGATTTTAGATTTCATCATAGTTCGTAACATAAATATCCTTTAACTATTAAGCTTTAGTGAAAGATAAAGCCCCTTCAGGGCAAGATCTGGAATGATTTTATCAAAAACTTTGGCGTCATCAAAAAGACTAGAAAATCCGCCGGTTGCGACAATAAAGGGTCTCTCAGTGTCTACCCAATTCTCTTGACGAATGATCTCTTCGCTCATGCCTTTGACCATGTTGAGCTGACCAAAATAAAGACCAGATTGAATGCTCTCGACTGTGGATTTGCCGATGATTGAATCAATCTTTTTGATCTCTACAGTGGGAAGTTTAGCTGTTTGTGCTTCAAGGGCCTGCATAGAAATATTCATTCCGGCAAGGATTGCGCCACCCAAATACTCTTTATTTTTATTAATCACACAAAGAGTGGTGGCGGTTCCAAAGTCAGCAATGATCAAGTTTTTTTGTGGGAATAAATGAATGCAAGCTAAGCTATTGGCAATTCGATCAGCACCCACCTCAAGCGGGTTTCGATATTTAATCTTTAGTCCCGTTTTGACGCCGGCTTGTAATATAAAAGGCGTATTATTAAAATATTTGCGACAGGCATTTTTCAGAGAGTGAAGAACATCAGGTACAACGGTGCAAAGGGAAATGTGTCTGATGTCTGCAGGGTCGACTCCGTTTTCTCTTAAAACAGAACGTAAAAATAAACCATATTCATCGGATGAACTTTTAGAACTAGAAGTTTTTCTAAATTGCATCAGAAGCTGATCGTTATGAAAAACACCCCCATGGATTTGGGTATTGCCAACATCAAGACATAAGATCATGGGAAACTCCTTCAGTGGTAGTAGGATTAAGCAGCTCTGTCACGGCCAGGGATAATTCTTGGGTGGACTGCAAATTTTTCTGAACACCCTCTTTAGAAGTCATCAAGAATTTTCGATCACCCATTTTGATGTCTTTCATGTCATTATGGACAACATAATCAACAAGATTTTCGGTAAAAAGACTAAAAATGGCTTTGGCTTGTTCATCTTTGCTCTCAGTAGAAGTGAGTTTAAAACCCACAACAATGGGGTGATTAGAAAAAAGCTCTTTGAGTTTGGGGAGAATCTTTTCATTTCGTTTCAATTGAATAGATATGTTGTCGTACTGAGAACTCATTTTTTGGGTGGTGGGTAAAAGCTTTCCATCGGGTGTCTTTATGGCTTCTATAGAATAATCGCTGATGGCTGCTGCATGAAGTATGAGATCAAATGTTTTAGTTTTTGCTAGCGCCTTAAGGTTTTGATCAATCTCTCGAAAGCTCTCGTAGGTGTTGACCATAACTTTACTGGTGGGCATCACAGAAAAACGACTGGTTAATAAAAGCACCTGAAAGCCTTGGGCATAAAGATAATCAGCGAGTTCTGCTCCCGTTTTACCTGTACTCATATTAGTCAGTGTTCTAACACCATCAATGGTTTCACGGGTTCCGCCCGCTGTGATCAAAATTCTTTTAGTTTTAGTGGGTTGTTTATTAAAATATTTTGCAATCACATCAAAGGCTAATAGGGGAGAAAGCAATCTTCCTTCACCCACCTCACCGCAGGCCAAATTGCCTTTTTCACTATCCAGGATGTGGCAGCCAAAAGATTTCAAGAACTGTAAAGATTTTTGGGTCACAGGATTGACTAGCATTCGAGTGTTCATGGCCGGAGCTATTAAAAAAGGCTTTTTAAAATCATAGGCGAGAAAAAAACTAGTGATAAGTTCTTGCCCAGTGCCACTGGCTAAAGAGTTAATGGTTTGAGCAGTGGCTGGGTAAACAATCGCCAGATCACACCACTTTCCAAGTTCGATATGGGACATTAATGTTTCGGGATTAAAATCATCACGATATACAGTGTTTTGAGATAAAGTTTGCAAAGTGGTTGGGCCAATAAACTTTTCACTGCTTTGAGACATGATCACCTTAACTTGGTGTCCGGCAGTGGCCAGTAAAGATATCAGCTCACAACTTTTATAAGCAGAAATTGAGCCCGTAACAATAATTACAATTTTAGAGGGTGACATTATCAATGAGCCTCACATTCTCTATGCGAACGGCGGCAAAGCGACGATCATCAAATTCTTCAAGATAATCGATCTCGATACCGCTGGATTTAAGTTGATCCCAAACTTCTTTTTTTGTTCTTTTTGATTTAAGAGTCTCAGCAAAAAATTGTGCTTTAATAAAGCCATGGGGGCTGAGTCTGACATTTCGAGAGCTCAGTGCCAGTCCCTTTTGATCACGCACGGTGGGGCAAAGTTTAATTTGAGTCGGAATAAAAAAAGCCTCAGCCATTTTTTTGATCAGACTAAATTGTTGAAAGTCCTTTTCTCCAAAATAGGCATGATGAGCTTGTACGATATTAAGAAGTTTTAACACAATGGTGAGTACCCCATCAAAATGACCGGGACGCGACTGACCACAAAGTTTTTGGCTGAGGGTTTTTTCAAAGACCACATACTCAAAATCATCGGGATAAATCTGCTCATAACTGGGGTTAAACAGGTAATCCACTTTCAGTTGTTTTAATAAATCGATGTCAGCTTCTAAGTTGCTGGGATATTTTTCAAAGTCTTTAGGGTCATTAAACTGTGTGGGATTGACATAAATGCTAACAACAGTCAGTCCGTTTTCTTTTTGTGACTGCTGGATTAACGAGATATGACCTTGATGAAGGGCGCCCATGGTCGGGACAAATCCTATGGAGTGTTTGTTTTTTAAATCCTTCAATTCTTTTTGAAGTTCTAAAGGCTCATGAATGATTTTCATATAAAACTCTCTTTCTCTGATGGAAAGCTTTGATCTTTAATGGATTCACAAAATTCTTGTATGGCCTGTTTGACCACTTGATCACCGCTTGCGAAGTGACGAACAAAGCGAGGATTAAAGTCTCCTTTAAATCCTAGTAAATCCTGTAAAACTAAAACTTGCCCATCCACATGTCGACCAGCGCCGATACCAATGGTGGGTATTTTAAGTTCAGCGGTTATTTTTTCGGCCAAAGCATTTGGAACACACTCTAAAACAATAAGAGAGGCTCCCGCTTTTTCAAGTTCAACAGCATGATTAAAAATGTGGTCTGCGGCTTCTTGGGATTGTCCCTGAACCTTATATCCCCCAAGCTTTAAAAAATACTGGGGCGTTAAACCAAGATGTCCCACCATCGGTATTCCTGAATCCACAAGAAAGCGAAAAATATCTTCTTGTCCGGGCTGGGTTTCAATTTTAAGAGCCGAAGCTCCGGCTTTCATCAGTTGGTCCACTGACTCTAAAAGTGTATTTTTACCTTTGCGATGACAGAGAAAAGGAAGATCAGTGATGATGGGTTTAACTTTTTGGACCCGTGATACCGCTTGAGTGTGTGTGACCATCATTTTAAGGTCGGCATGCAGTGTATTGTCAAAACCATGGACCACCATAGAAACACTGTCACCCACCAGTAAGATATCGATATCAGTTTGAGCTAAAACCTTAGCCGTCCATGCATCATAACAGGTCACCATAGAGAGGCGTGTTTTTGAGTCTTTATATTTTTTAAATTGATCAATCTGTATCATATTGTTTGTTCCCTCTTCATAGCCTCATTTTGAAAGGCTTCGTAAAGTGGAAGAAGATGACTTTGGCTTAGTTCTTTATGATGTCTATCAATTGTTTCAAAATCTTTTCTGTACCAGGGGCCTGTGAGAAGCCCAGGACTTTGATTAAAAAGATTTGTAAAAATTTGTTGAATAAATGGCCTAAAAATTTCTGGTTTTAAATCCAATTTTTCGGCTTCCGTCAAAATCAGTTTCCATAAAAGTGTAGTTCCATTGCCACCCAAGGTGCATAGGGCATGGTAAAAGGCCTTATTCTCTTTGGGACAGACGACATACGGATTATTGAGGTGGGGAAAAATGGTGCGAAAAATCTCTTCTGAAGCTTCACCCACAAAGTAAAAATTCTCATAAACGGACTGTTCATAACTCTCAAAGCTAAAAGTCATTAAAGGATGAAAGCCTAAAATTTCGGGGTGGTGAAAAGCACCTGAGAAATGAATATAGTTTTTAGAACTCAGTTTATTTTCACTGTAAAAGGGTTCAATCTGATCGTCACTGATACAAAGGAGTATGTTTTTTGATTTCTCAAGTGCTTCTGAGAGTTCAAGGGTCGTTTGATATTTTCGAGACCACTGACGAAAGGGAAGATTTATTTTATCGAAATAAAAACAAAGGTGGCTCGCCAATCGGCCGCTGCCAATAATTAATAGATCTCTGTTTGTAGGTACCTGTCTCATGATCAAGTCCTTTTTTTAAAACGTTTTTTTAACTCTCAGGCCCTCAAAGGCTCTAAGGTTTGCGTATTTGTGGCCTAAGCTAAGAACTCTTGAAAGGCTCTTCAATGCGCAGTGTATAATTTATGGCCCATAAGGGTTTTAATGCTTTTAAAGCTCCTGCCTTGTCAGCAATAAAACTTGTGGAACCCCCATTTAAAATGTATTCCCTAAAAAAATAAACGGGGAGTAACCTATGAAAAGTTTTATCATTTTGGCCATCGCATTTTTTAGTCTTAATACCTATGCTGATATTGCACTGGATTGTTATAATGGTGCCTCTGAAATCAGCCTATCATCTGTTTACGACACTGACGGAAATCAGGGTCTTATACTTTGGTTTGATTCTCTGGATGGGAGTCAGCAAGACTTCATTTCTGATTCTCTGACCGGCGATGAACGTGACTTTTATGCAGTTTTTGAAAGCCAAGAGTCCACGGCCCAGCAGGGTGTTATTACCCATTCTAAGCTTTTAATTGTTAAAGGCTCTGAGGCTATACTAGCTATGGATGGAAACACCTATCATTATTTTTGTCTTTAAAATTGAAATTAGGTTTTCGTCAAAGGTGAGATTTTGCACAAGCCAATTAAAATTCTTTTAATCCTTGCAGGGCTTTTTATTTCTGTGGTCATGGTGTCTCTGATACCAGGTGGTGTGGTCCTGCGCGAGCGCCCCATGATCCGTTGGTCTGAGCTTGAAAATATTGAAAAATTGACCGATCAACTTAACCCCTATTTGTTTCCCTTAATGAATCAATACAACATCACCTTATTTGATAAAAACGCCTCTCCTTTTTCATCCCAGCTTTTTATAAATCTTAAAAACGGGATCAAAAACGATAGCCTTAGAGACAAGCTCAATTTGCAAAACTCAATAGTTTTGAGCGAGAAAACTTTTATCATTTATGTTGAATCTATTTCGCAAGATGATTTTAAGATTCGCTGTCAAAAGAAAGATCAAGTGGCGTGCCTTGGACTTAAAGCCCAAAAAAAATTCAGTTCAAAAAAAAGAGATCAATCAAAGATTTGGGTCAATATGTTTCGTCTTAACCAAACCAGTGCGGCTCTTTTTTATTTTCATCCCTAAAATTCTTTTTTAAGTTTTTAGATGTCCTCAATAATCAGTGATTGAGCCACTTCGTGGGCCAGAGCTCTGCGGTGAGATCTAAAATAAGTTCTTGGAGAGAGGGCTAAAAGATCAGAGAGCTTTGGCATATAAATATCTGCAAAGCGATCCACCTGGTTAGCAAAATAACTCTCTTCATTTCCGGCCCGCATGATTTCGCCCCAAATAGGGTTAAAGGCAGCCTGACTTTGTTTGATCAATGGAGAGATCTGAGAATCTATTTGTGAAATGGCACTTTGTATTTCAGCGATTTTTTCGGCATTCTTTTGCGAGCTCTCAACTTCTTGGGTCACTATATCCACAAGTTGGTCTTCAAGGGGTGATTTTTTAATCATCAATTCACGAATTTTATCTTGTGAGGGTTTAACCTGTCTCATTTTATCAATTTCATCACCCAGCTCTTCAAAAACCAGGGCCGTTCGCCAGTTACAATCTTTTTTAAGTCGAACAATATCGCCATAAATATGATCGCCGATGTAAAGGATGTCCTCGCCACTGACATTAAAGCTTTTTTCAAAAAGGCTGGCACAGCCGCCTTGATAAACGCCTGGGACAAGATGAGCATCATAATTAGTCATTGTTCCATCATTGGGATTCACTTTTAAAAAGCTCAGTTTATCAAAAAAGAAACGAGGCTTACGAGCACTGGTGATGGTGTAATCAAAAAGATCCATCCAATTTTTATGTTCTTTAAGATAAGGGTTAATCGCTTGGTCAAGAAGAGCTTTTGTATAATGAAAATCAGAATTGGTCAGAATAAATATTTTTTTACCGTGCTTCTTAAGACGCTCTAAACCCACAGCCACTTCAGGTTCAAAGTAAATATAATCTTTCATATTTTTTCGAACTTCTCTTTTTAAAGAATCATCTCGATGAGAAAGGTCCATGACTTCGATAATGTCCGTCAGAAGCTTAGGATACTCGGGGTAGTGGGAAGGACTAAGATCCTTAAGATCAACCAGCTGACCAAAAAGAATGGCCACAGAGATTGAAAAGGCCGTGTCAATTGAAGTGAATTCCCCAGAACCTAGATCCACGTAAGTGCCACGATAGTCTTGTTGTTGTTGATGAAAAGAGACCTCTTTTGTGCCATGTCTTGAGATACGAATGGCTCCATGGCGAGAGACCTTTAAAACATTTCCACGTGTTGAATCAAGAACCAGTCCTCTGATGACAGTGTCGAAGTCAAATTTCAGAGACAAAACTTCCTGGGGATATTTTTTTTCACTGACCAGTTTATTAAGCATCGCTTGATAAGCCAGAGCCTCAAAGGCTTGAGTTTTATAACGGACCAAGGTGTGATCCATATCAAAACCTATGAATTTCATTTTTCTTAAATTCAGTGTGCGGTTAACAAAAACCTGATTTTTCATTATTCCCCGTCTCTTTGAACATCAAGGCCCATGTCATTCCAAAGAAGCATGCCGCCTTTCATATTGTAAACTGACTCAAAGCCAGAGTCTTTGGCCATCGCTGTAGCACTGGCGGATCTTCGGCCTGAGCGACAAATAAAAACGATAGTGCGATCTTTAGGTAGGTTATCAATTTCATCCATCAGATTTTCTAAGCATATGAGCTTTGAACCTGACACATGCCCCAGCTCTCCATGATACTCTTCTTTTGATCTGACATCGACAAGCAAGAGGCTTTCTTTTTTAGCATGAATTTCGTCAGGGGATACGTCTTCGACCATATCAAGATCTGTATTTGTCTCTGTTGATGTAAAATTGGTCCATTTTGACATTCGTCCTCCTAACTCGGTTTATCATTTTAGTGAAGTGATGGGGAAAAGGGAAGAAAAGTGTTAGTTATTAACCATGGAATTAACGCCTTGCCAAAGTTTAGCACTGGATGTGCTCAAATCTTCTCAAAACGTATTCATAACCGGCGAGGCAGGGACTGGTAAAAGTTTTCTCATACATAAGTATCTTCTTCGTTATTCACCGCACGCTACTCTTTTAGCCAGTACAGGTGCCGCTGCTGTTCTTATCGGTGGTCGAACCTTTCATAGTTTTTTTGCTTTAGGAATCCTTGAGGGTGGTAAAGATAAAACCGTCGAGAAAGCCATTAGAAACTCAAAATTAATCAAACGCCTCAGAGAATGCCGCGAAATTGTTATTGACGAGGTCTCAATGCTTCCAGGTCTTGTTTTAGAAACGGCCGAAGAGATCGCCAGAAAGGCGCGAGAATCCGATGAGCCGTGGGGTGGAATTAAAGTGGTGGCCGTGGGGGATTTTGCCCAACTCCCACCTGTACAAAAGTTTTCATCAAAAAAAGATTGGGCCTTTAGTCATCCCATTTGGCGCAAGACCCAGTTCAAAGATTTATGTCTTAAAACAGCTGTTCGTTACTCTGATCCTGAATTCTACAAGGTTTTAAACCATATTCGTCTGGGACAAATAGATTCTTCAACCACCCAGCTTTTAAACCAAAGAATCACCAGCGATCGACCGAAAGATGTGACCCATCTTTATCCTTGGCGCAATATGGTTTCAGAATACAACGAGTCTCGCCTTTTAGAAATTAAACATCCCTCACAAAAAATTCTTTCTATTTATTCTGGTCAAGAACGGGCTATTGAAATATTAAAAAAACAAGCTCCCATACCTGAGATGCTAGAAATCAAAGAAGACGCCTATGTGATGCTTCAACAAAATGATCCCCGTGGTCGCTGGGTCAATGGCTCTACAGGATGGGTCAGAGAAATCCAAACTGAAAAGCTCACCATTGAACTGACA
>CAYMBT010000103.1:0-9024 GCA_964388755.1 uncultured Pseudobdellovibrionaceae bacterium
TACAAAAGAAGTCAAAACAACAGAATCATTTTTACGCTCTTTTGCCAGAGATTAAGATGTCATTAGAAAATCAAAGTGATATTCTAGATTTTTCAAACAAAGTTGAAGAGCATTGGACTGAGCTGTGATGAACTATCAATTTTTAGGAATTCTTATTTTTTCTCTCGCTTTGGGATCTTGTTCTCATTTGAATCGTAATATAAAAAGTCAAAATATTAATTATCCACCTGAACTTCAGAAAGTTTACTCGCATTTGGGTGAAGACAAGTTAGAGTCGGCCCATCAAAGGGTGGATGAATACATTAATAAAGCCGAAAACATTGACTGGTACGGACATGCGTACTTTTTAAAAGCTTATATTTATGAATCTCAAGGACAAAATCAAAAGGCCATTGATTTCTACCGTAAGTCCATCCAACACTCGGCCCAATATGATTCTTTGGTTGAAGCTAAGGCCCTCTACAACCTTTCTTTTGTGAATGAGAAAATGCTTTATAAAAGTGAAATGGTATCTAATCTTCTTGATCTCATGAAGCGTCCTCAATACTTTGACCAACTCACTTCCCTTGTCGAAACACCAGCCCGTTTGGCCGCGGCTTTTGCTTCGCAAAATAAAATGCCAGTGGCCATAGGTTATCACCAAAAAGCAGTGTCATCTTTTGAGAAACTTTCGCAAAAAAATAAACTGGGTCGTGACCGCGATGAAATCAGTAAGTCACTTTATTATCTTGGTTTTGCGGTTTTATCTGACAAAAGCCTTTCTTTTGATGTTTGGCGAGATCAACTTCAAAGGGGACAAAAATATCTTTTAGCTTCAGCAGAAGCTTCTAAAGGCCCATGGTCCGAGCGTTCGGTCGAAACTCTGATGAGGCTTTATGATCAGGGCTGGGATTATATTCAAACTTATGACCCTTCAGATTTTAAAAACGACTCTTTGGCCTATAAAAGAAATCAACACTACGGGCAACTTGAAAGAGCTTCGGATTTTTACGATTTAGTTCATCGTCTGCGAGCCGAAGAGTTTCCGCTCAATGATGTGAATCCTCGTTCAAAAAAAATGATGGATGAAAGCCAGCGTTGGCTCACTCGTCTCGAAAAGTTTTCTCGCGGTCTTGATCTTGGTCCACAGATGACTCGTGATCAAAAGCTTGTGCAAAAAAAATTAACCACACCGGTGGACATCCCAAAACCCAAAGTCATACTCAATAAAGAGGCTTCCGAACCGCTGAGCATTGAAACTGAAACGCCTCTGCCACCCGTTGAAAAGAAACAAAATATCGGTAAAGATCCAAACCTATGAATGAAGCAATTATTGGTTTTGTGAATGGCTTTTTAATACCAGCCCGAGGTTTGAGAGAGATCTTTAAATCAAAGAAAGTGGCCCTGTTTTCAATCATTCCTTTTTTACTTGGACTTCTTATTCTATTTTTGGGATTTTTTTTAGCTTCTGAATACATCAATCCTTTTATGAATCAGTGGATTAAAGGTTTAGATTTTTTTAGTGGCCCAGGTCTTGTCTCAAAAGTTTTAGCCGGCATTCTTACTTTTTTTTATTGGATACTGCTTTCTGTGGCGAATCTATTTTTAAGTTATTTAACCATTGTCATTATTGCTGGCCCCTTTTATGCCCTATTGGCCGAACAAATATTTATTCAGTACTGGCCGGAAAAACCACTGAAACTCTCTTTAGGCGCCTCTTTAAAAATGCTTATGTTTGGCCTCATCAAGGCTCTTATCTTTATTATAATTGGACTCACATGTTTTATATTATCAGTGATCCCTTTTTTAAATCTCACTGTGACATTTATTCTTTTTTTGATGATCAGTTATGATGGCTTTGATTATGCCCTTGAGATTGATGGAAAGAATCTCAAACAAAGGTGGGCTTTTTTTAAGAGTTCATTTTGGGAGCTGAGTGGGATGGCGCTGGCTGTGGTTTTAACCAGTCTTGTGCCAGGCGGCTTTTTTATACTGTTGCCTGCCTTTATTTGTGGCGCCACAAAATTATATATTCAAAAATTGAGACCAGCTGTATAAGGAATTTTGTTCAGTCAGTCTAATGCTTGGCTAGGGGAATCTATGAAAACGCGTATTCACCAAAAACTCCTGGACCGTTGCGATGAGCTGCTTCGGTGGTACGACGGGCAAGTCGCATCATCTGTTGTTCCTTTTTATTCCAGTTATGACATTCGAGATGCTGGCTTTAAAATCGGCAATGTGGATGGCAACATCTTTCCTGCAGGTTTTAATAATATCTGCCAGGTGGATAAAGATCACGCCCCCGAACTGATGGAAAGCTTTTTAAAAGACAAATTTCCTAAAACCCAAAAAATCCTTTTGCTCACAGAAGATCACCTGAAGAATGCCTTTTATTGGGAAAACATTATCACCATGAAAGAGCTTTTGACAGAAGCCCATTATCAGGTGGATGTGGGTATGCTTTCTCCTGAAATTGGTGATGGACTTGAAATTGAATCCTATTTAGGCCGTCGTATTCGGGTTGAAAAAGTTTTTTCAAAAGCGGGACAACTTCAGACGATTTTAGGTGTTCCTGATTTAGTGATCTCTAATAATGACTTTTCAAACCCCTACGAGACCATTGATTTTAGTGATACCCTGATGACTCCTCTTAAAGAACTTGGATGGTATCAAAGAAAAAAAAATAGCTATTTTGAACACTACAACAAATTAGCCGAGGAGTTTGCCCAGATCATCGATGAAGATCCTTGGCTTTTTCAGGTTCAAACAGTGCAGTTTAATGACTTTGATGTGACCAATGAAGAGAGTCGAGAAAAATTAGCTCAGCAAGTGGATCTAATGATCTCTCAAATAAAAACGAAATATGATGAGCACCAAATTGACGGAAAGCCCTATGTCTTTGTCAAAAATAATTCTGGCACCTATGGCCTTGGCGTGATCGAGGTCAACAGTGGTGACGAGATCAGATCATGGAACTATAAATCCAAGAAAAAAATGAAAGCTGCTAAAGGTGGCGGTGGAATCTCAGAGGTGATTATCCAAGAGGGCATTCCGTCGGTGCTTAAAGAAGATCAAGCCACAGCCGAACCGGTTTTATATATGGTGGGTGGAGAACTGGTGGGGGGATTTTTAAGAACCCACGAACAAAAAGACTCATTTCAAAGTCTCAATAGTCCAGGTGCTGTTTATAAAAGACTTTGTCTGAGTGATCTCAAAGTTCGAGCTGAAGGCTGTCTATTGGAAAATGTTTATGGTTGGGTTGCAAAGATTGGCTTACTTGCCATAAGTCGAGAAACCCGTCAGCTTTAAGTAGGTCCAGCCGCCGTTTGCCTGATGATTTTTTCTGAGCCATCATTGAAATATGAAGAACTTTTTTTTAATTCTCCTTTTTTTAGCCTCGTCTCATAGTAAGGCAGCCACGATTTTTGAGCCCAGCCTCTCTCTGACCAATGGGTCATTTAGTGGCAACGTCACAGGCAGTAACATCCTTGCTGAAGGAACTCCGGTTGAGGCCACCTATAATACATTTTCTGGTGGTTTTCGTTACGGGATCACCCGAGAGTACGTTCATCTGACAGCGGTCGTCGATGGGTATTTAACAAGTTTAAGTACTAATCAAAGTAACGTGAATACTGACCTTAGTTTTAAAGCCAACGTTGGAATCGGCATGGGTTACGAATGGAATATTCCATTAAGAACGTATGTTGTTCTTGGCGTTCCCCATAGTGGAATAGAGATGGCCTATTTTTTTAGCGAAAAAATGATTCTTGGTTTTCGCTTCACCCGTTTAACCATGGACTATGCCGGTGCAGAACTCACTGTGAATACCTATGGTCTTGCACTCAGCTTTCCCATCGAATTTGAATACCCCAGCAATTGGTGGCGCAAAAAAGATTGGTAAATTTTATTTCCTTTTATCAATCTTTTAAAGTGAAGAATCCTCAATGCTGTTTACTTATGACTGCGGGCCAGTTGAACAAAAGTTCGAACCATCACACCACTAGCACCTTTTGAGGGAGCATAGCTTTGGCGTGATCCCACATTCCAAGCCGTACCTGCAATGTCAATATGAGCCCATGGGATATCTTTATCCACAAAACTTTCTAAAAACGCGGCCGCTGTAGCGCTTCCGGCATTACGAGTGGGTGCAAGGTTAGTCAGGTCAGCATAAAAACCTTTCATATCACTGACATGATGGTCACAAAGGGGCATGGCCCAAAGTTCTTCTCCGGCTTGGTCGCCCGCTTTTTTAACCAAATCTCGCATCTTATCGTTTCGTGTGTAAAAACCGGTATGAGTATTACCCAGAGCAATCATCATGGCACCAGTCAGGGTCGCTGTATCAACAATCCAAGCCGGCTTTTGTTCGCTGGCGTAACAAAGAGCATCAGCTAAAATGAGACGACCTTCAGCATCGGTGTTATTGATTTCAATGGATTTCCCGTTTCGCGCTTTACGGATATCGCCCGGTTTATTAGCCGACGGACCAGCTAAATTTTCAGTGGCTGGGACATAGGCAATGGCGTTCACTTTAAGTTTCAGCTGAGCGATGGTTGACATGGCTGCGATGACGGCACTTCCGCCACACATATCATATTTCATTTCTTCCATGCCGGCAGCGGGTTTAATTGAAATTCCTCCGCAATCAAAAGTCAGGCCTTTACCCACAAAACAAATGGGTTTTTGTGAGGCGGCAGCGCCTCGATACTCCATGATAATAAAGCGAGGCTCTTGATCCGAACCGTTAGATACTCCAATGATCGAATCCATTTTTTCTTTCGCGATGCGAGCTTTATCCCAGACAGTCACTTTCATTTTTGTGCCCTTGGCCGAATTTTTAGCCTCGGTGGCCAGTTGATCGGGTGTCATGAAGTTAGCAGGGCAGTCTCCCATATAGCGAGCAAAGTTGACGCCATTGGCGATGATTAAAGAATCTTCAATAGCTTTTTTTATTGTGGCATTGGGATTTTTGCACACAAGATTGATGTTGGTTTCAGGTTTTTTTTCTTTAGGAGTTTCTTTAAAGCTCACGAACTCGTAAGAGCTGAGCATAAACCCTTCGGTGAGAGCCGATGCGGTCTGGACCTTATCTTTCAGCGGAAGGGCCTCAATTGAAACATTAAATTCAGCCACATTTTCGGACTGCATTTTTTTACAAATATGACCGGCGAGCAGTCGAACTTGTTCGTGAGAGAGTTTAGCGTTTTCTCCAAGGCCCACATAAAGTTCATGGCCGAGTTGAGAGTTACGGTAAAACAGCATTTCGCCAAAACGGCCAGTGATAATTTTTTGAGAATATTGGTCTTCGATCTCTTGGCTGATTTCTGGGCGAGAGCATGAGCAAAAATGAAGCTTTTTCTTAGGCCCTGATTTTTCATAGTAAAAGTGCACTTGATTAAGACTTGGGCTTTTAGAATTCAGTAGAATTTTCATTTTTTTTAGACCTCACGAGCTAGAATTGATAGCAATAGGAGTTACCACAAAAGGTCGAGAATTGACTATGGTCGTACAAAAAAAATATGGACAAAATGACCGACATAAGTCGAGATTGGGCTCATTATAGTGCGCGTTAGACCGGGAAGTGGCTCTGTTTTGATACAAACATAAAAACTCTTAAGTTGCCCCCCCAAATTCCCGATCAAAGCTTGTCAAAACAGTTACAGGTCTCATAGTAATAAATAGCACGTTCTCTCAAAGGAGTAACATGAGCAACTTAGTTCCAATAGTCATCGAACAAACCTCTCGCGGAGAGAGAAGCTATGATATTTATTCGCGCCTTCTTAAGGATCGAATTATTCTTTTAGGCACACCCATCAATTCAGCTGTAGCCAATAACATTATTGCTCAGATGCTTTTTTTGGAAGCTGATAATCCAGACAAAGATATTCAACTTTATATCAATTCTCCAGGCGGCAGTGTGACTGATGGTTTGGGAATTTACGATATTATGAGATTTGTTAAATGTGATGTGGCCACAACTTGTATTGGTATGGCGGCCAGCATGGGCTCACTTCTTCTTTGCGCCGGTACTAAAGGTAAAAGATTTGTTCTGCCTAACGCCAGAGTTATGATTCACCAACCATTGATTAGCGGTGGTTTAGCGGGTCAGGCTAGTGATATTGAAATCCATGCTCGTGAGTTGATTAAAACCAAAGAGCAATTGACTAAAATTTATGAGGTTCACACCGGTCAAAATTACCAAACCCTTGAGAAAGCTATGGATCGCGATAATTTTATGAGCGCCACTCAGGCCCAAGAGTTTGGAATTGTGGATAAAGTTGTTGAATTTCGTAAAGCCAGCGAGAAGGTTCTATAATGAGTCGTCGTGAAAGTTCGTCCAGTTTATTAAGATGCAGTTTCTGTGGAAAAAGTCAGAACGAAGTTAAAAAATTGATTGCCGGTCCTGGTGTTTACATCTGTGACGAGTGCATTGATCTTTGTACTGATATTATCGAAGAAGAAAAGGGTCGTGAAGAAAGTACAAACCCCCAATTTAAAGTTCCAAAACCGGCTGAGATTAAAGAGCATCTTGATGAGTATGTCATCGGCCAAGACTATGCCAAAAAAGCGTTAGCTGTTGCCGTTCATAATCATTACAAAAGAATCAATTCAGCCTCTAAAAAGAAAGATGATGTTGAAATTTCTAAAAGTAACATTCTTTTGATCGGACCGACCGGTTCTGGAAAGACTTATTTGGCACAAACCATAGCCAAGATATTGAACGTCCCATTTGCCATGGCCGATGCCACGGCTTTGACCGAGGCTGGTTATGTGGGCGAGGACGTTGAGAATGTGATTCTTAACCTTCTTCAGGCCGCCGATTATGATGTTGAGAAATGCCAAAAGGGCGTCATCTACATCGATGAGATTGATAAAATCACTCGTAAATCTGAAAACCCATCCATCACCCGTGACGTCAGCGGTGAGGGTGTTCAACAGGCTCTTTTAAAAATCCTTGAAGGAACGGTTGCTAATCTTCCCCCCAAAGGTGGTCGAAAGCATCCTCAACAAGAATTTATTCAGGTCGACACTTCAAACATCCTATTCATTTGCGGTGGGGCTTTTGTGGGGCTTGAAAAGATTGTTGAAAATCGTTTTGCCAATAAGTCTCTTGGAATCGGTGCTGAAATCAAAAGTGCCAAAGAAAAAGAAAGCGATGGTAAAAACATTCTTAAAAAAATGTCGCCCGAAGACTTGGCTCGCTTTGGTCTTATCCCAGAGTTCATTGGTCGATTACCAGTCATAGCTGTCCTCGACCAGCTCGAGCGTGATGCATTGGTCGATATTTTGGTCAAGCCAAAAAATGCTTTGATCAAGCAATACCAAAAGTTATTCTCCTATGAAAATGTCGAGCTTAAGTTTACCGATGAAGCTCTCACGGAAATTGCAAAGCAAGCCCAAGAGAGAAAAACGGGAGCTCGAGGTTTAAGAGGGGTGATCGAAAGTGCAATGCTAGACATCATGTACGAAATCCCTTCCAAGCTGAACGTCAAAGAATGTATAATCGATGATAAGGTTATCCGCAGTGAAGCGGAGCCGAAATTGATCTACGGGACACCTTCAGCAAAAAAGCCTGATTCGCAAGAAAAAGGTGATGGGTCAGCAGAAAGCGCCTAAAAAGTCTCCCTGTGGTCAAACCTTTTAAGGAGGTGGCCTATGGCACAAGACACACCAAAATCAGCGGAACTACCATTACTTCCGTTGCGGGATCTTATTATATTCCCGCACATGATGATGCCACTTTTTGTTGGTCGCGAAAAAAGTATTAATGCTCTAGAAGCGGCCATGAGCAAGCAAACCGACATTGTTCTTGTTGCTCAGAAAGACGCAAAAACAAATACACCTTCTCTTGATGAAATTTATAAAATCGGAACCGTTGGTTCAATCATTCAGCTTTTAAGATTGCCTGACGGCACTGTTAAAGTTTTGATTGAAGGTAAAAAACGAGTTGAAGTGAATAAGTTTCTTGATGAAGAATCTTTTTATAAAGTTCAAGTGACTTACCTTGAAGAAGAGAGTGTTGATAATCTTGAAGCTCAAGCTCTTATGCGTTCAGTAAAAACCACATTCGAAAAATATGTGAAGCTGAACAAAAGAATCCCGCCCGAAATTTTGATGCGCGTTTCAAGTATCGAAAGTGCTGGGGAGCTGGCCGACATTATTGTCGCTCAACTCAATTTAAAGATCGAAGATAAACAAAGACTTCTTGAAGTGATCAGTTCGGTCAAACGTCTTGAAGAGTTACTCAATCTTATGACCGGTGAAATTGAAATTTTAGAGGTCGAGAAAAAAATCCGCTCGCGTGTTAAGCGTCAAATGGAAAAGTCTCAGAAAGAGTACTACCTCAACGAGCAAATGCAGGCCATTCAAAAAGAGTTGGGTGATAAAGACGATTATCAAAACGAACTTCTAGAGCTCGAAGAAAAAGCTCGCAAAAAGAAAATGAGCAAAGAAGCGCGGGATAAAGTCGCTAAAGAGCTTAAAAAATTAAAGATGATGTCGCCCATGAGTGCCGAGGCCACGGTTGTCAGAAATTATATCGACTGGATGCTATCCCTACCTTGGCAGCGTTACGCTGAAGAGAGAAAGGATCTGGCCTTTGCAGAGCAGGTTCTTGATGAAGACCATTGGGGTCTAGAAAAAGTCAAAGAACGTATCCTAGAGCACATTGCTGTTCGTTGTCTGAGCGATGATATGAGCGGACCCATTCTTTGTTTAGTGGGACCTCCGGGAGTTGGTAAAACCTCTTTAGCAAAATCTGTGGCTAAAGCATTGAACCGACAATTTGCCAGGATTTCGCTGGGTGGAGTTCGTGACGAAGCCGAGATTCGCGGGCATCGCAGAACTTATGTTGGCGCTATGCCGGGTAAGATCTTGCAAGCTCTACGAAAAGTCGATGACGGTAATCCGCTAATTCTTTTAGATGAGATCGATAAGATGTCCAATGACTTTAAAGGTGATCCCAGTGCAGCGATGCTTGAGGTCCTTGATCCAGAACAAAACTCAACTTTTCAAGATCATTATCTTGAGGTTGAGTATGATCTT
>CAYMBT010000104.1:0-9010 GCA_964388755.1 uncultured Pseudobdellovibrionaceae bacterium
AGGCAAGTTCCTTTTCATATTCAGTTCGCTTCAGCCCTTATGATTCTATTATATATTAGCTTTTCTTTCATTTTTCCTATCTTGCAAATTTTTTTGTGGAGTTTAAATTCGTTCAGTTGGAATTTATTATCAGAAACACTGAGGACTTTTTTTATCACAGGTTTTGTGGCTTTTTCCGTGGGCACTTTGTGTCTTTTACTTTCTTTTGTAGCCGCATTTTATTGGCATCGTCATCTGATCTTAAAGTCTTGGCGAGTGGGTCTTTCAACCGTTGGATATAGTTTGCCAGGCTCAATCCTCGCGGTGAGTGCCTATGGCCTATTGATGATTATTTATTCAAGCACAAGCTCTACTGTGATGCTCGTGAGCCTTATACTTTGTTTGAGCTATAAATTCATAAACCTGAGTTTACGATCCATGGCAGAAAGTTTTGAACTCTTGCCTAAAGAGTGGATTGAGCAGTCTCAAATTTTAAAGGTGAGCCTTTGGCAAGAACTCCGTTTTTCAATTTTACCCTTTCTTAAAGAGAGTTTTTCGATTTCATTTTTGCTGATTATTATTGAGGTGATGAAAGAGATGCCTCTCACATTAATGCTTGCTCCCAGTGAGTATCAAACTCTTTCAATCAAGATTTTTAACCTCACCTCTGAAGGAGAGTGGGGTCGAGCGGCTTTGCCCAGTTTGATCTTAGTTTTTTTAGGTATTTTGTCTGTTGGTCTCATTCATAAAAGGAGTCCTCTTTGAAAAATGTGATTTTATCTTGTCAAAATCTTTGTTTTTCACATGGTGATAAAAAAATCATTAGTGATCTCAATTTTCAAATGTTCAGCGGCGAAAAAGTCGCACTTCTCGGAGAAAGTGGCTCTGGCAAAACCAGTTTTTTAAGGCTTTGTGCGGGGCTTGAGAAACCAGATTCTGGAATTATAGAACTGCGTGGTCAAAAAGTTTTTGGACCCGATGTATTTGTCCCCCCTCAAGAAAGAAAGATAGGTTTTGTTTTTCAAAATTTTGCACTTTTTGATAAAATTAATGTTAAAAATAATATTCTTTATGGTTGCAAAACGACTGAGCATTTTGTCGAAGCCCAAAGGCTCATCGAAACATTTCGTCTGAGTGACCATCTTAAAAAATACCCCCATCAACTCAGTGGTGGAGAAAAACAAAAAGTGGCCCTTGCCAGAAGCCTTGCCGTTAAAACAGATCTTATTTTTCTTGATGAACCTTTTTCAAGCATCGACACAAGTCAAACCACCTATTTGATCGAAGAAATGAAAGAGCTTTTTTCAGTTCTTAAGGTGACGGCCCTTATGGTCACCCACTCCGCCCAAGAAGCCGAACTCTTTTCAGATCGTATCGAGGTTTTTAAGTAGTCTTTAAAAAAATTCTTAAGATTGAATTTGCTCTTAAAGAGAGTTATGAATCCCCCATGGCTTTACTCAGTGTTAACGTTAACAAAATTGCTACCCTTCGCAACGCACGAGGGAAAGATCTACCCAATGTCCTGGAAGAGTCTTTAAAAATTATTAATTTTGGAGCCCAAGGGATCACGGTCCATCCAAGACCCGATGGTCGTCATATTCGGTGGCCCGATGTTGTTGAGCTTAAAAGTCAAATTTCAGTTGAGCTTAATATCGAAGGTTACCCCAGTCCTGATTTTCTTGAAAAAGTGATGGAAGTAAAGCCAGCTCAATGCACCCTCGTTCCTGATCCTCCTGATGTACTCACATCCAATGCGGGATGGAAGGTTTTTGGCAATGAAGATTTTCTGATCAATGCCTTCGAAGTTTTGACCCAGAACAATATCCGAGTTTCGTTGTTTGTCGATCCCGAGACCATCGAAATGAAAGAACTTCTTTTTTTACGTGATAAAGGGGCCCAGAGAATTGAACTCTATACCGAAGCTTATGCCGATTCTTTTAAGAGAGGCGAGCAAGAAGAGGGCATAAAGCCTTACCAAAAAATCGCCGGCCTTGCCCATTCCATGGGGCTTGGTGTGAATGCAGGACATGATCTGAATTCTCAAAACCTGGCTTTTTTTGCCCAGTCTATACCCGAGCTTAAAGAAGTCTCTATTGGACATGCCTTGGTTTGTGAGGCCCTGAATTGGGGTTGGGATAAAACCATTAAAACCTATTTAGGATGTTTGTCCTAACGCAATCTTGACACGAATTCACCCTTCACTGCCCAAACAATTGTCTTTTGAGTCATTTTTTAAAATCTTCCCTTAATGCACGAATGTCATTGGTTTTGAAAATGAAAAGTATTTTACACAGCTCCTATTGGCTGTTAGTTTTTAATCAACAAAATTTCAATCTCACGTGGAGAGACACAGCTCATAATTTGAGTGACTAAGGATTCGATATTTATATCGTTTAAGAAAATGAAAAGAACCTCAAGTCGTTTATTAAAACCTTTAGTCATGTTTCACCTCTATCTTTATTTACTGGTTTTTTTAGCTCTTTGTTTGGGTTATTTAAGCGAACTATTCACATTTTCAACTTCAAAACTGAGTTTCGCCAAGATTTTCTGGCTTTTTGTGGTCGGCATAAGCTTTTCAAGCCTCAGTAGTTTACTGGCTTGGCCACTCTCACTGTCAGTCGTCACTTACTTGCAACAGATCAAAATGAAAACCATTTATCCACTTTTAAGAAAAATCATCCATTTCTATGCCAGTCTTCCCCTTGTGCTTTTTTGTTTTATATACATTGAGGTTATAGGTGATGCCCTCTTTGATCGCTTACAGATCTTTTGGACCCAAAGTTTTGCCCAGCCCAATCTTTTTACCCAAGCCCTTTCATTTGCAGTCACTATTCTGTTGTACCCACTGACTTTGATTCCCTATTTTTTTAAAAGCTATACGGTGGCTGAGTTTTTGGTCGAAAGCTCAAAAATGATCGAGCAGTTTGCTGTGATAGGACTTGTTTCTTCGGTCTTGATCATTTCGCTGGTCATTTTTATTTTGCCGCAAATGATAAATCTGATGCTTGATCATTTTGAAACCGAAGAAAATCAAAGAAACTTTGAAGTGGTTCAGTCCATGGGAGGAACTCTGTGGGAGAGTGTACACATGAGTGTATTGCAAAACATGAAGTCACGTTTTATTGAGATCACATTAAAGTTCTCTAGGATTTGTTTTTTTGAAGGTTTAATCACATTCTCTGTTCTCCATTTCTTTTTTCTGGTCAACAAAGACGCCTTTGATGAGTGGGGGCTATCTGTCACTTCTTTGGCCGTTTTATTTTCATTTGAGGGTGTAGAGAAACAAACAGTACTTCATCTCTCGGGAGTGTTGATGTTTTGTTTTCTAGGGCTCTACGGGCTAGAGAAATGGTTTCAATCTAAAAGAGGGGCTGTATGATACAGACTCAACAAATGAGGATAGGTAAAAGTCACTCCCTTCTTTTAAGCCTTTACTCGCTCGCCTTTCTTTGTGGGATAGTTTACTTGCTTCTATCGCTCTTAACAGTGGGCCACGTTTTAACAGATGTGAGTGTGGGTCAATTCTCTATAGCACTCAAAACTCTACGAAGTACGGTCTATTTTGTATTGCCCTCCCTTTTAATTTCTCTGCCTTTTGCTATCTCACTCACTTTTATTATTGTTTCTGATCGTTATCCGTTTTGGACCCAAGTTTTAAGTTCTGTGCTCACCGGACTCAGTGAGTTTCCGTTATTACTTTTTGGCTTATCGTCTATTTTGATTCTTCAGGCTAGCTTTCTGTCTTTTTTACTGGTTTTTACTATCATTGCTGTGACTCGTTTAACCAGCCGGTGGGTTAATCTTCTTAGCCGGGTTCATTCCCTTCAGCTCGAGTCGGCCAAAGCCCTTGGGCTGAATGTCTATCATATTGTTTTCCATATTTATTGGCGACGATTTTATAAGACTATTTTTTATCACACTTTTTCGGTGTTTTTTATACTACTTGGTCTTGTAACACCTTTTGTAGGTCTTGGTTTTTTTTCTGAAAAGTCACAAATCCTTTTAGCCAGTCAACTTTTTTTTAATTTGGGTGATCCTGAGATGAGTCTCAGTGTTATTTTTTTAGTTCTTCTTTTTTTTCATTGTCTTCGACTTTTTTTTGATCATCAATCTGAATTAAGCGAGGTTGATAATGTCTAATCCGATTTTAAAAATTATTGATTTAGAGGCTTGGTCCCATTCAAGACAACTTCTTCATCGGGTTAATTTTACGGCGGACGAAAATAAAATTTTGACCATTATTGGTCCTCGAGGCAGCGGTAAATCCACACTTCTGCGTTGTATTAATCGTCTTTTTGAAGAAAAAATGGGCCAAGTCGTCCATGGCCAGGTGCTTTTTGACGGACAAAATATCTACGATAAAAACTTTGATATTTTTAATCTTCGCAGAGAAATCTCAATGATTTTCTCTGAACCCACACTTTTTGAACACCTTAGCGTTTTTGAAAACATCGCATTATCCCTGAGACTCAATCAAATCGAATCCGGCGCTGAGATTGGTGTAGCGGTTGAGAAGTCGTTGACCCGACTAGAGCTTTGGGATCAACTTAAAGACTCTTTGCATAAAAGCCCGGCTAAGCTCTCTTTAGGGGTTAAGCAAATGATATGTATGGCCAGAACCCTCGTGTTAAAGCCACGGATTATTTTGCTCGATGAGCCTACCTCTGTGGTTGGCTTACAGTATACTATGTTGTTTGAGCAGTTTATTAAGGAATATTCAAAAAAAGCGACGTTGATCATGACCACCAGCAGCCGAAAGCAAGCGGCTCGAATTTCAGATCGAACGGCATTTTTACTCAATGGAGAATTGATTGAAATCGGTAAAACTTCAGATTTATTTATGAATCCCAAAGATCATCGTACAGAAGATTTTTTAACCGGTCGGTTTGGATAAGAGGAACTATGGATACGCTACTTCAACAATACCTCAATGAATTAAAATCCAATCTCTATCAAATGGCAGGTTGTGTTGAAGAGGCCATTATCCTTTCAACCAAAGCTTTGGCTAAAAGAGATTTAAGCAATATCAGTCGTGTCTTTGAACTTGAGTCAGAGATCAACGGCTTTCATAAAAAAATTGATCATGATTGCTTTAAACTTCTAGCTCGTCAGTCGCCTGTGGCTGGAGATCTCAGGTTGATCATTGTTGCCACAAAGATGAGTGTTGATCTTGAACGCATGGGGGATCTTGCGTGTGGAATCTCTTTTTGCCTCGAGAAATATCTGACCTTTTCTCCGGTTAAAATAGCCAGCGAAATTCCAAAAATGTCTGATGTGACTCGCCTGATGGTTAGAAAAGGGCTTGATGCGTTGATGCAAAACAACAAGAATCTGGCTTTTGAAGTTCTTGATATGGATCAAACTGTGGATGATTACCGTGACCGACTGATTTTAGAAATCAAAAATGCCCTTAAACAATCCAACATCCACCTTGAAGCCCACCTCGAGCTTTTTACGATCATTAAAAATCTTGAGAGACTGGGGGATCACGCCACAAATATTGCAGAAGAAGTGATTTTTTTAATTAGTGGTGATGACGTCAGACAAGATATATTAAAGAATATAAAAATGAGCAATAAAGGAGAAGTGGGCCATGAATGAACAAATTCTCGTCGTTGAAGATGAAATGGATATTGGACGACTTCTGCAAATGCAGCTAACCCACATGGGCTACCTTGTGGACCACGTCCTCACCGGAGAAGAGGCCTTGTCTCTTCTCAATAAAAAACAATACCACGCTGTCATACTTGATTGGATGCTCCCTGGGCTCAGCGGTATTGAGATTGCCCAATTGATCCGTAAAATTGACTCTATGAAAAATGTGGGAATCTTAATGTTAACCGCAAAGTCAGAGCCCCAGGATGTGGTCGAAGGATTAAACGCTGGTGCTGATGATTTTATGACAAAACCTTTTAGCGCAGACATTCTTCGTGCCAGAGTGGCGTCTTTGATCCGTCGACTTTCAAGAAATACCCCTGTTGCCCAGTCTCAAAATCAAGTGGCTACTGATACTGATGAAGTTCAAATCGGGCCACTTCGAGTCTCTTATAAAACCTATAAAGCTTTTCTTGATGGAGAAGCTATGAACCTGACTCCTTCAGAGTTTAAACTTTTAACCACAATGCTTGAATACCGTGGTCGAGTTTTGACCCGAGCTAAGTTGATCGAAGAAGTTCAAGGAGAAGGTATAACAGTCATTGGGCGTACCATTGATACCCACGTTTTTGGACTCAGAAAAAAGCTGGGGCCCCATGCGGACATGATCGAAACGGTTCGGGGTATTGGATACCGGGTCAAAGATGATATTTCTTAAAAATGTTCGTTCGATCAGCTGGAGTGCTTTTCGCTGGTTGTTTCTTTATTCACTGATAAGCTTACTGACCATTGGAACCCTGATTCGTCTGTACATCCAAAAAGAGTTACAAATTCCTAATATCAGTGCAGAGATTGTTATGGGTCATCTTGATCAGACCTTAGTGATTTCTTTTTGGTGTTGTCTCATCCTTTCGCTCTTATTAAGTCTTTTTTTTATTCGAGTGTTTTTTTCGCCCCTTGATATTTTGATTGGAAAAGCAAAATCCATCAAAAAAGGTCAATACAAACAAAAAAACCAACAGGTCATCAAAGAGAGTCGGGGAGAGTGGTATCTTCTTGATCTCAATCTGAATAAAATCTCTAAGGACTTAAAACGAAAAAAAGCTGAGATCGAAAAAGAACGGGGCGAACTTGAGGCCATCATAACGGCCGCCAATGATCCTGTTCTTGCCATAGATCAGGCCATGAATATTCGTTATTATAATGCGCCGATGGCGCTTTTTTTTGATCAAAAAGAAGAAGGGCATTGGGGTAAGCCCCTTAAAGAAGTGATCCGTAATCACAATATCACTGAAGCCTTTCAAAAAGCCCTAGTCGAACAAAAGTCTCAATGGCTTCAAACCACCCATGAGCTTTCTGCTGACTCTGCAACTCACCATTATAAGATTTCAATTTCTCCTTTTCTTGACGAAGAAAAATTGAAATCCCATGGTGCTGTTGCCATCTTCCATGACATTACAGAGCTTAAAAAGCTAGAAAAAGTCAGAGTGGATTTTGTGGCCAATGCCTCCCATGAATTTAAAACTCCGCTGACTTCAATCCAAGGTTATTTGAACCTCATTAAAGACTCCTGCAAAAATATAGAAGGAACCAAAGAAGCTTTTACCACAGTAGAAAATAACCTCAATCGCCTGAATCGCTTGGTGTCTGATCTTTTACAGCTCTCAAAAATTGAAGCCACCGAAACTCTAGCCCATTCAGAAGTGAACATTCAATCTCTCACAGAGAGTATTGTTGAGGATTTAAAATCAAGCATTGAGGAAAAGAAGCATCACCTGACATTAAAATATGATTTTGAATCTTTTGACTCTAACCCCGAACTGATCGAACACATTCTGACCAATCTTTTAGAGAACGCTATCAAATATTGCTCTGAAGGCTCTGAGATCCGCGTCCATTGGGGTATGAAAGATAAAATGGTCTCTTTAAGTGTGAAAGACAATGGACCTGGTATAGAAAGCTATCATCAGGCTCGTATTTTTGAGCGTTTCTTTAGAGTGCGTGACGAAAAAACTCAATTTATTAAAGGAACTGGTTTGGGTTTATCCATAGTTCGACATGCATTACAAAAGCTGGGTGGTGCCGTGGATTTAAAAAGTGCACCTGGCATGGGTAGCGATTTTATTTGTTACTTTCCACTTAAAGAAGAGAAGCTGCAAAATTTTAGTATTTAATTTTTTTTAAGATGGTTTGAATCAAGCAGCATCGCTGATATCTAATTTGGGATCAATCTGACTGAGTATTATTTTTCGTTCTTCATCTAGAAAACGAACAGTTTCAAGAAGATGAAAATGGGCACCCATGATTTGAGGGCCAGTAGGATCATCTCCGTTCAAAACCAATTCGTTGATCTCACGATATTTTTCGGGCTTGAAAATATTTATAAATTTTTTGTGATAACTATTATCTATGTTTTTTAAAACTACGGCGCAGTGTTGGGTGTTCATAGCTTCAAAGATAGTCACCAAAAACTCGTCATTCCACGAGAGTACCATTTCAACCGTGATTTTTTTTTCACGGATAAGGTCCGCCCAACGGGGGTCTTCGTTGGCCACAACTTCAATGAGTTTATCTTGCTTCACAGGCTGACTGGTTTCAATCAGACGTATAAGCTGTCTAAAACCACCTGGTTTTTTATATCGAGCTAATATGGACAAAGCTTTAAACTCCTTAGTAGGCCTAATTTCTTATCGGACAATTGTGCTTAAGAGTTTAATGTTTTCTTATTATTTGATCTCTAATAGAAATCATTGGTTTTAAAAGCCTTGAGTTGTTAAGCAAGCCCCTGGGACTAACAGAATATATCAATATGAAACAATCTCTTCGTCATTGAGTGAGGTGAGATGATGTTATTTTGATTGAAGGCTTATTTAAGAAATTTAAAGTATTTTTGTTCGACGACGTCAGGTTCCATTTCGCAGTCAGAACGGTCGCATGTATTGTCTGGAATGTTAAGAATCAAACGTCCCTCATCAAACGAGTACTCTCGTCCAAGAACAAAAGTACGAGTCACGTCTTTATCGCAAACTTCACAAAAATAGGGGACCTTAAAAGATTTAACAACAGAGCCGGGTGGCAGAAAACCGTCCACCATATTGATTTGATCAACTATGGGTTTTGGACAATTGACGAAACAAAATTTAAGGTTTGGATTTTTATCGACAATAACAGAGACCCATTGGACCCAGTGTTTGATGCCAGTCGAATTGATGTGTTCGACATTATTAAAATCAAAGACCACCTCATCGGTGAATTGGGTTTCTATGGCGGTGTAATCTGAGTACTCATCCATTGAACCATCGATTTGCAGTCGAGTTTTCATATTGTCATCAATTTTTTTTGTTACTTTAAATCCACTCATTTTGACTCACCTGAAGCAGTTGATATGAAATTGTTTCGGAACATTTTCCACTTTCTGTAAGCTAATATTCAGTCT
>CAYMBT010000105.1:0-9004 GCA_964388755.1 uncultured Pseudobdellovibrionaceae bacterium
CAGTGAAGAAGAACTTCTTATTCGCGACACCGTTCGTGAATTTGCTAGCGAAGAGATCATCCCTCAACTTCAACAGGCCAATCGCGACGAAAAATTTCCCATGGAACTCATCCCCCGCTTTGGAGAGCTTGGTTTACTGGGCTCAACAATCAAGGGTTATGGTTGCCCAGGGCTCGGCGATATTTCTTATGGTCTGGTGATGCAAGAACTTGAAAGGGCCGATTCTGGAATTCGTTCTTTTTGTTCTGTTCAAGGGGCATTAGTCATGTACCCCATTTATGCCTACGGATCTGAAGAGCAAAAACAAAAGTATCTTCCCCGTCTTGCTACTGCCGAACTTATAGGTTGTTTTGGTTTGACTGAACCTGATGCTGGATCAAATCCAGGTGGAATGTTGACCGTGGCCGAGAAAGTGCCTTGTGGTTATAAACTTAATGGTAATAAAATGTGGATCACAAATGGTTGTATCTCTGACATTGCCATAGTTTGGGCTAAGCTTGATGGCGAAGTGAATGGTTTTATCGTCGAAAAAGGCACCAAAGGTTTTTCAACTTCTCTGATGAAGGGAAAATTTTCTTTACGTGTCAGCACAACCTCAGAACTTCACTTTCAAGATTGCATCATTCCCGAAGAGAATCGTTTGCCCAATATCAAAGGCCTAAAGGGACCGTTGGGCTGTCTGACCCAAGCTCGTTACGGAATTGCGTGGGGAGTTTTAGGGGCAGCGAACACCTGTTATCACGAGGCACTTCATTACTCTAAAGAGAGAGTGATCTTTACTAAGCCGCTCGCCGGTTACCAACTCGCCCAAGCCAAACTGGTTAAGATGGTCCAAGAAATTACCAAAGGCCAACTTCTGGCATTACAATTAGGTCGATTGAAAGAAAAAGGCAAAATGCAACACTGGCAAGTTTCTTTAGCTAAAATGAATAACTGTCGCATGGCTCTTGAAGTAGCCCGTGACGCTAGGGACATTCTTGCTGGTAACGGTATCATTGATGAGTATCCGGTGATTCGTCACATGCTTAATCTTGAAACTGTCAATACTTACGAGGGTACAGAAGATATTCATCGCTTGGTTGTGGGGCTTCAAATCACAGGCGAAGACGCTATTCGCTAGTTTTTAAAACAGGTCCACATTACTGTTAAGACTCTCGCTCGATCTTTAGATTTTTGGCAAGGATACTGCCCCAAAGCTATTGAGTAAAAAGTCCTCAATAATTTTTCTCAAAAAAAATATTCTAACCCTTGCGCCAAAAGTGGGGGGTAAAGATAGAAAGAAGCACAAAAATTTCTAGACGACCGGCGATCATATAAAAACAAAGGACATATTTCCCTAACGGATTTATGAGCCCATAGTTCTGCGTCGGTCCTACAGTACCAAAACCTGGGCCCACACTTGAAAAACAAGCGACGACACTGCTTGAGGCCTCTGCCCACTCTAGCCCAAGGCAAAACATAATAAAAACACCCAACAGATAAAGTAAAAAATAAGTACAAACAAAAATAAAAGTAGCGCTTAAAATATTGCGCGGTACAGTTTGTCTTCCTAATTTTGTACTCACCACTTCTTGAGGATGAAGAGTCAAACGGAGCTCTTGCAAACAACGTTTAAAAACGATCACCACCCGAGAAACTTTTAATCCACCAGCGGTGGATCCTGCGCAACCGCCAATAAACATTAAAAGAAAAAGAAGATACTTAGCGGGCATCGGATAAAGATCAAAATCCGCTGTCATAAGACCAGTGGTCGACGAAACCGCGACTGTTTGAAAAAGGACACTTCTAAAATCATTGTGCCATTGATCTATGGCCAAACCCGAAGTGAGAACAAAAATAACACAGGCGACAATCAAATTAAGAAAAATAAAAAATCGCGCCTCAATATTCATAAAAATTCTTTTTATTTCTCCGCGAAAAAGTCCATAGTAAAGATTAAAGCTGATTCCGCCCATAAGCATAAATATGATGACGATCCACTCGATGAGAGGGTTTTTGTAAAAACCAATGCTGGTGTTTTTATTTGAAAATCCGCCCGTGGACAAAGTTGAAAATGCGTGAATGATAGAATCAAAAATATTCATCCCTGCAAGATAGAGTAATAAACCACAGAGCATCGTTAAAAAAACATAGATCCACCAAAGTCTAAGGGCAGTTTGTTTGATACGTGGTTTTATACTTTCATTCATCGGCCCACTGCTCTCGCTGCGAAATAGATATTTTCCCCCAAGGCCAAGTTGTGGGAAGATGGCCACAAATAAAACAACAATTCCCATTCCACCCACCCAGTGCATAGTGAGTCGCCACATATTAATCGCTCTCGACAAACTTTCTACGTCACTAAATACAGTGGCACCTGTGGTTGATAGTCCAGAAATGGCTTCAAAGGTCGCAGAACTGAGGCTCGTTAAACTGCCCGAAAAAATAAATGGCAATCCCCCTAAAAAACCAGAACCTATCCAAGCAAAAGCCACAATTCCAAAGGCTTCTTTGCGAGCAATTGTGGTAATAGTCACTTTAAGGCGGTAGCTGATAAAACGAAGTAACAATCCAGAACAAACGGCCATCAACATACTGAAGGCAAAGGCGCGTATAGAATTTGAATCATTATCGTAATAAGCAACAGCCATAGGAATGGACATAAAAAGAGCAAGGATAATAAAAAGTTGTCCCACATAATAGGACACAATCCGTTTTTGCACAGGGCCCTACTTTATTTTAAGAAACATATTTTCTAAGCCTTTGAGCTCTTTTCTTTTACAAACGATAAGTAGAATGTCTCCGGATATAATTTCAGAATCACCATCGCCAAAATAAAACTCTTCACTGCGTGAGATACCAACGAGATAACAGGTCGGCGGAATATTAAGATCTTTCACTTTAAGGTCTCTGGATTTGACGTCAAAAGGAACTTGAAACTCACCCACTAAAAAATCAGTCCCTGGGATAGGTGCATCGGTGAGCACCACTTGATTTGGAAAGTATTTATTAACTGATTGAGCAATCATCTCGTGGGCACTGGCGGTGCCCTTAATACCAAGGTGAGAATAGACATTGGCATAACCCGGCCTGTGAACAAGTGTGTAGGCATTGGTCACGCCGATCTCTTGGCTCACGAGCGATGACATAAGATTAACTTCGTCAGCTTTTGTGACGGCGATAGTGTAGTCTGCAGTTTCAACGTGTTCATCTTGCAAAAGGGCTAATGATGTACCATCCCCATGAACGATAGTGGCGTAATCAAGATGGTCAGCTAAAAACTCACAACGTTTACGATCGATGTCTATAATTGTAAGGCGTTCTTCAACACCCTGAAGGGACTTGGCCAATTGATAACCCACGTCACCTCCGCCAATAATCACAGCTTTTTTACCGGTCGACTGAGACAGAGTTCGACTAATGAGGGGAAGCTTTTCAAGTTTTGAAGCTACAAGAAGTCTGTCGCCGTGATAAAGATGAGCGATCTCGCTGCAAGGTTTCATTTCGTTATCTCTAAAGACACCAATGATTTTACCATTCTTACCAAGATCAATTTCAGAACCAGACTTTTCGATAAATTTACATTTTTCTGAAATCTCTATAAGAGCAACGGTGATAGAGTTTGAAGAAAAATTTTCGACAAAGGGTTTATCAATTTTTCGAACCAGTCTTAACAATTCAGCGCTCACCAAGCGAGAGGCACAAACAATAGCAAAACTTCCCAAAACATTTCGCTCAATTCCACCTGTGGTTAAAAAAAATTCAGGGGCATCCACTCGAGCCACAGTTCGTTTTGCACCCATGGCACTGGCCAGAGAAGTGATCACCAGATTGGTGTTGTCGTGACTGGTAACACCCACAACAAGATCAGCGTCTTTCACACCCACTTGAGTGAGAGTGCGGCGAAAGGTACCATTACCTCTTAATGTCATGACGTCTGTTGTTTCTTCGATTCTTTCAAGAGCTTTGATATCGGTATCAATGATGATGACATCTTCTGATTTTTGCGAGAGTTCTTTGGCTAGAAAACTGCCAACATCTCCTGCACCGACGATGATGATTTTCATGGGTGGTTCAGCCTATTTCGTAAGTAGAGGTTCTTAAGCTTTGTCATGGTGCATCCGTAGTTTTAGTTTACTCTTTGTAGTTGAGTCAAGCAAAGCTCTCCTCTACTTTAAGCTAGCTTGAGGGTACCACTATGGATTGGAATAAAATAAAAAAATACAGTAAAAAAGCAGGCCTTGAAGTTTTATCTTTAGCTGAAGCATCTTATCTGACTCTTAAAGATCCAAGCCTGAGTCTCAAACACAAAGCTCTTCTCACAGGAGCTCTGATCTATCTTCTATCACCGCTCGACGGAGTGCCCGACTTTTTACCAGGCGGCTATCTTGATGATATTTCTGTTTTATTTGCGGCCCTCATGGCGACAGGTCCAGTGGGTCAACAACATCTTAAAAAATGCCGATTAAAACATGGATTAATAGAAAACATTGAAAATGACGGAGATGATAAAATTTGAGCCACCCACTGTCACGCCCACGCCGAAATCGCTCGCACTCGCTCTTAAGACACTGGAGCGCTGATGTTGAATTATCTCGTAAAGATCTGGTGTACCCTGTTTTCATCATGGATGGTCAAAAACAAAAACAAGAAATTAAATCTATGCCTGGTCAATACCGCTGGTCTATCGATGGGCTTCTTGAAATTTGTGAGAAAGCTCAAAAAAAACAGTTGGGTGCGATAGCACTGTTTCCGGCTATTGAAGAGAATCTTAAAAACCCACAAGCCACCGAGGCTCTTAATCCCAATGGTCTTATTTGTCGTGCGGCCCAAGAGGTCAAAAAAAGGTTCCCAGAGTTGTTATTGATATCTGATATTGCTCTTGATCCTTTTTCAAGTGACGGTCATGACGGGCTTGTTAAAGAGGGTCAAATTCTCAATGATGAGACCGTTGAAATTTTTAAAAAAATGGCGCTTCTCCATGCCCAAGCGGGTTTTGATGTTGTTGCCCCATCGGACATGATGGATGGTCGAGTGAAAGCTATTCGTGAATCGCTAGATCAAAACAATCAACAAGGAACTTTGATTCTTTCTTACTGCGCCAAATACGCATCCGCTTTTTATGGGCCTTTTAGAGAAGCTTTAGCTTCAAGCCCTAAAAGTGGTGATAAAAAAACCTATCAAATGAACCCGGCCGCCAAACGTGAAGCTCTGATTGAAATGAAACTCGATACCGAAGAGGGTGCCGATATCTTAATGGTAAAACCTGCCCTAGCCTATCTTGATATTATTCATCTGCTTAAAGAAAATTCAAAGCTTCCCATCGCAGCTTATAATGTGAGTGGTGAGTATTCTATGATCAAAGCCGCAAGTCTTAAAGGTTGGATTGATGAAGCAAAAGTCGTCGGAGAAACTTTGCTTTCTATAAAGCGTGCTGGTGCAAATATCATATTTACTTATTTCGCCCTCGATGATTTTATAATCTAAAATAATCTCAATTTATTTTATTTACTCTTTCAACACGGACCATGGTCTTGCTCGCTGAATTCGCCCAAAGAGAACTGTTGAGTCTTTAGGCAGAGCTGATACTCTGATCATGTCTAAAAACAAGGAGATCCCCATGTTAAAAAATTTTTTAGTGACTCTAGTGACTTTGTTGATCGTTGTTCAACCCACATTAAGTATTGCAAACCCAAGTGGTATGAAATTTAAAAACGTTTCAATCAGCGTGACCGAGGATGATAAAATTCAAATTCAACAAGGTAAAGATGTAGCCGTTATCGAAAATTTAGGAAACCAAAGGTTTAAACTCAATGGATCACTCTTTGTTATTTTGCCAACTGACACACCTGAAGTCGCTATGGACAAAATCAAAAAAGCTCATAAAGCCAGTCTTAAGAAAAATGCACTGATCGAATCTCTTTTTATTGAAAAAGCCAATGCTCTGCCACCACTATGGTTCTCTTTACTTTTTGGTGGAATGATTGGTGCCGGAATCGGACGTGCCACCTGCCCATCTGAAGCGAGCCAAGGTGGAAACTTTGGTGCCCCTGCTACGAACTGAAATCAATCGTTGAGAATCGTTTTAAAACTTAATTATTTAGGGGCCTTATGGGCCCTTTTTTAATCTTTATTTGAGGTCAAAAGCTTGAGAGAAGATGGTCTCTTTTTTTAAAGTTATTGAATCATATTTTTTGATAAAAAAACCAAATTTTAAGAGTGAGTTTCACTCTATAAAAACTAAAAAATGTGACTTTTTCAATTTCATTTTATCCCATGAATTAATCTTAATAAGTGTCAAAAGATTAGTCGCTCTTTGCTGAAATAAATTCAGTGCTGTAAAGATTACTTTTTAAAAAAAGAGCTCTGTTGTATAACAACTTCACAACAGTAACAATTTTGGGAAGCTAAAAACTATGTCTATTCGATCTCTCATTTTTCTAGCAATTTTGACTCCAACTTTTTCAATGGCTCAGGTATCAGATCGCTTGACAGAAGAAGAATTTTTGCGAGTGGCTGTTTGCAAACCTTTTCAAGATATTCAATCCTATGTCACGTTTCGCTCACCACTTGAGAAAGCTCGCTTCTTGAATACAAAATCTGAACTGCAAGAATTCATTATGGGATCTTCGCAAAAAATTAAGGCTGCTCTTGAAGTGAATGATTACGAAACGGCAGCCATCAGTTGTGCTCAAATTGAAGATTTTACCAATAACTTTCAAGAGTCTTGTGTTGATGAAGAGGGTCATAATATTTTACCCCCAGAAACCATCCAAATTTGTCAGTGTGAAGTGGCTGTCAACCCGGCAGAAAATTGCCAATAATTGAATACAAAAGATGAAGATCAATCTTTTGTATCAATGGCTACATTCCAGTTAAAAAGATTTTTATATTTAACCTTAGCGTTACTGGCTGGATTTCTATCTGATTTTTTTGAATCAGGAATATCTTCATGAACTTTGAACTTTGTCCCTTTTTTAGGATAGCCGTGAACTTGACTTAAAAAATAATATCCCACTGAGGCCTGACACTCTTTTTTGTCATCAAACTTTGATGTCTCATGACCGTATCGATCGGGGCTTGTGATTTCTACATTAATAATAGAACCCATGCTGCAAGTACCAAAAGAGTTATATTGTGTCAGTGGTTCGTAATCGCCAGTGGGGATTTTTTCAAATTTAACTTGTTTATTAATCACTGACTTCACTTCGCGATTCTTTTTATCAATCAGAATGAAGGATGTGGCAGATAATTTTTTATGTTTGTCATGATAAGCATAAATCTCTTTCATGGCATAGTTCGACGATGGCGTTCGGCCATTTTTAGTGGTTTGTTCAAAAAAAGAGTTGGGAAGATTCATAGAGTATCTGTAACGACCACCTTCGCATTGTGTGGCTGATTTCTTTTTATCCACTTCAATGTAGATCAGTGATTGCCCAGGAGAGCAGTTGCCAAAAAAGTCCATTTGAACATTTTGACCATTGGGCTCGTGATAAAAATCTCCAGAGGTCTCAATAGTCACAACTGGATTATTTTTTACAAATAAAGCGTCAGTGGCTTCTTTCTGAGGAGACGAAGAGCAGTGAGACATAAGGGCTGCGAATAAAGCTAAAAAAAGGATCTTTTTCATAGAACTTATTTTAGCTGAGAAAGATTATTTTTTAACCCCGACCCTTAAAATTCTGACCTAAGGGCCTTGATAAATCGACAAAAGCCTTGGGCCTGTCGATCAAGAAGCTGACCAATAACCGGGTTATCAATTTTCCCCTCTTTAATCACATCTCCCACATTTGAGAGAAAGACTCTCTCTGGAAAAATAAAACCATTTCGATAGCCAAAGACCTGCTGTAAATGTTCGATAGGTCTAAGACCACCGAAGCGCCCACCAAGACCGATAAAGCATACAGGTCGTTTTTCAAAAGAATCAGGATACTTCCAGTGATCAATAAAAAGTTTTAAAGCCCCTGGGTAGGATCCATTATACTCGGGACATACGATCACTAAGCCCTCAGCAGTCAAAAGGTCTTCAACGGCTTTTTTAACTTTCGTGGGTTTTTCGCTAACATAATGTGAACCACGAAGTTCATGAAGATCAAGATCTTCGAGTCTCATAATTTGTGTTTCAAAACCACATTTTTTATAAAGGGGCTCGATGTAGCTAGCGACTTCACTGCTGCGTGAATTGGGGCGATCGGTTCCGACAAGAATATAAATCACAATGAATCTCCAATCATTTTTAAATTAATTTCTAATTACTAAGGATTTTGTTGGCCACTTAAGACGGGCCTGACCTTCAAGAAATTTTATCTCGATCATAAATAAACAACCTTGGATCTGACCACCAGCAAACTCGACCAGTTCACAGGCTGCTAGTGCCGTTCCGCCCGTCGCCAGAACATCATCTAGGACAATCACCCGTTCCCCTTGCTTAACACTGGTGGGAAGCATTTCAACGGTGTCAGTACCATACTCAAGACTATAGGTTTTTTGAATAGTCTTACCGGGCAATTTACCTTTTTTGCGAATCATCACAAAGCCTTTACCCATCGCCTGAGCAAGGGCAGCTCCTAAAATAAATCCACGGGATTCAATAGCCACAATCTTATCAAAGTTCCAAACTGAAGCAGCCTCTGACATTTGAGAGATTAAACTTTTAAAGTGATCACCATTTTCAAGCAGTGGTGAAATATCAAGAAACTCGATTCCTTTTTTTGGAAAGTCTGGGACGATTCGCAGTTCTTTTTCTATGTTCATTTTAAACCCCTCGATAAAGTTTTAAATTTGCGCACCCTTTTTTCGGCTAATTTGGCTCGCTTTTATTCTTATCTTACTAAAGTCCTCAGTGCTAACATTTCCTCGTCCAAAAGCAAGGGAAGCTAATTCTTGCATTTGCTTGACTCGCTCTTCGCTGGGCGGATGGGTGCTGAGCGCATCAGCAAAAGCCGTGGTGATTGAATTTCCGCCACCTTTTCGGTCTTTTTCCATTTTTAAAAGCTTCGCATAAAAGAGGCCCACATGGTCTTTA
>CAYMBT010000106.1:0-8950 GCA_964388755.1 uncultured Pseudobdellovibrionaceae bacterium
TCGTTGACCTGAAATTTAAATCTGTCTTTTGGTTTGTATGTTGCTAAAGGTTCAGTCAGATATTTTTGTTCTGCTCATTGAATTATAGAGCTTGATCATTTAAGTTTTCATAATTTTTTTGTGGACGATTTATGTTTTTACAAAAAAGTTAAAATACTTCGGTGGCAAGATTGTAGCTGAATTGGGTTTAGGGAGGACAAAGCTATTTTCTAGACGAATCCAAGCCCCCTTCCTCGCCAAAAAGAGCCGCACCATTCAAGGTCGAAGGCCTCTCGGTTTTTTACACATAAAATATTATGCTCTATTTACAGTTTTATTTTTCGTTAATCACTGCTCGCATCATAAGAGATGCAATAAGTTTACAGTCGGGTTCCGCTGAAATAAGAAATGTTTCATGCTTTTTATTGGGATCAATCTCATAGTTAAAAAGAATGACATGATAATAGTCGAACTCTGGCAATAGAGGATGGTGACATCGCTCTCCAACGAGACAAGCTGCAACTTTTTTTATTTTTTTCAATTCAAAATATTTTTTTCGATTGAAAGGACTTCGAAATGGAGTCATAGAAGTGTTATAAGGTAATGCGCCTTCGGCTAAAAGACCCTTTAACCTACCATTTTCGATCCTCAGAAGCCCTCCTCGGCGCCAAGCCTTTTTACGAAGTGTAAAGTAAAGTGCACCAGGAGCAAGGATCCAATGATTAAAGAAGCTTGCTGTTTCAATTAAACTTTGATCACCTGTCCTGCTTGTTAGATCTGATAACCACCAAATAAGATATAGGGAAATTCCTGCCATTACATAATCTTTTGAAATTTGCTTGAAGTAGCTATGGTCTAAGGTCTCGAGTGAAATTACGCTTTTGTTCCCATACAGAGTTCGATAGCGAGCGAATATTTCAGGTTTGGCGGGTCCAATGCTTGGAAAATCCAAAGGTGTTTGCTGTTTTCCCAAAAAAATCGGTATTCCCGTTAGGCTGTTTCGCCATTTCCGTTCTCGAGCTCTAAAGAAAGTTTTGAATACAATGACTCCCAAGCAGATTAGAATCAGGTCCTTGTCGAACATTAAGTTGTATGAATTAGCAAGAAATTGATAAAAATCCATAAGAGTTTATCGGCTTATAGATGTATAGACTCAAGACTATTTAGACCAATATTTCATCTCATTCTGACATTTGATAACATCACAATTCGCAGGTTGGGTTAAGGTAAAACAAAGCTATTCTCTGCAAATAGAACATAATATTTTAAAGATAAAAAAACTGAAAGGCCTTCGGTCTTGAATGGTACGGTCCTTTTTGGCGGGGAGAAGGCTGGTATACATATAGAAAATAGCTTTATTATTCCTAACCCCTAACTGATAGTATATTAATAAATTAATTTATAAATCTCTTGGTGTTTATATAAGTTAAAAAACTTCGGTGGCCAGGTTATAGCTGAGCGCAAGGTTTGCTTCTAGAACCCAGTCTGGTTTTTTGAGTACGTTCATATGATCTGCCCAACGTTCGTCGTCGGTCAAAGAAAAGTAATCCGACCATAACTCACTTGAAATGCCAGAGCTTTCCATGAAATCGAAAGCCTTCTGGGTGGCTTCAAATGCCGTGTCGTACCATTCGGCTAAAAATTGTTCGCAGCGAGAAAGAATATAGTTTTTAGATATAGTATTGATTGAATCACCACAGCGCTGATGAAATAAAACCTGATAACCCTGCCCAAGACGTGCACCGTGGATTCCAAGCCATGTGTTTTTGTCCATCATACGTTTTTCACCAGCCGCAAAAAGATAGACACATGAACTAGCGCAAAAGTTTTGGGATTGAATGACAGTTGTTTTTTTAAAACTTTTTAGTTTTTCAGCGATCAGTAGGGCCCAGTCATGGTCGCCACCTAAAGAGTTTAACTGGATAAACTTAACTTTTTCAATGGAAGCGGTTTCGTAGGCTAAATAATCGTAGATATGGCTACCGATGCGACCTTCAATATAAAGAGTATCGCCAGAAATATGTGGCGATTTTATCTTTCTTAAAGTTTCAAAATCTTGAGCCCATAAAGAACATGTGCCCATAGAAACAAACAACGAAATAATTATATTATAAAATCCCATAAATTCCCCAATTCAATCGATAAACCCAATGACCCTAAAATGATAATATTCGCTCATAGTCCCAAAAATCGAGACCTTAAATGAAACCTGTAATTTTTACTCTTCATAAGCGATTTAAAATCAAATGAACTGAGTTGAGAAATGAATCGTTGAAAAATAATGAGAGAGGAAAGAAAAAAAAGAATAGTGAAGAAAGAGAAGGAAAATTAATAAACCCCAAACTGATGTTTGAGGCCAAAAGTTTTTGATCAATATTAGTAATAAATAGCCACCATGACTGAAGTCATATTGGCGTTTCCAAGGGTACCTTTATCAAAGATGTAAGTGTAACGAACGAACGGAGCAATGTTCACAGATGATGTTCTAAAAAGTTTGTAACCAAGGGCCACAGAACCTGACCAACCATCAGAAGTCTCAACAATTGAGTTACAAAAGAATGTGCAACCGTCATTCACAGAAGTGCTGGCGTAACCCATTCTTGCTGATACAAAAGGAGAGTACTTAGATCTTGAAAAATAATAAGTTCCACCAATTGAAAAATCAGAAAGACTTGAGTCATCATCACCGCGACCGTTGGTCATAATCCAGCTGAGGTCGACACTGAAGTCAGGATCAAGGCCCCATTCATAACCTAAAAGAAAAGTAAATCCACCGCCGCTTGAGTTAAGGTTGTTGGTCCAACTGGGGCCAAGACCGATCAACCACTGACGTGAGTTTTGAATGCGGTTCATATTTTGTTTGGTTTCTTCTTCGGTGATGTTTGTCACATCAGCCACTTGCATAAGAGACTTCTCTTCGATCACCGCTTTTGTCAGGCGGGACACGGTGAGATCCATATCCGACATAGAAGCACTTTTCATTTTATCAGAGTAAACAGCATTGGTTTTTGTGTTCTTTTTTTCGAGATTGAGAATATAGGCTTTGCCTAATTTAAGAAGTCGTGGGGTTAAGATGTACTGGGCATTGCTACTGGTTGCGGTCACTTGGTGTTCAGAGGATATGGACATTTTAATAAGCTCTTGAACAGAAGTCTTATCCTGGGCTTTAATATCTTGGCCTTGGACATTATCAACAAAAAACGTATCGGCCATAACTTGGTAAGGGGTTGATATTAAAAGTATTGAAAAAAGAAGTGTTTTCATTTGTACCTCGGGGATTGGTTTTTATAAAAACTACGTCTTGGGTTTTTAAAGTTCAAGCCTATTCGTTTGAGTCTAGAAAAAGACGATTAAAACAGCACAAATTACAAAGTCTGTTGCCAATAGACATTAATTTAAGCACTCAAATGAAGATATTTATTCAATTTAGCCCTCTATGTTTTAGAGTTTGCTTGAGCACAGAACTGATGAGTGCTAAAAAAACCACATGTCTATAGATTATAAATCAGCCGGTGTTGATATCGATAAAGGTGACCAATTTGTTGATTGGCTTAAAGAAGATCAGTCAGTCTCTCCCCATCAGGATAAAGTCCTGGATGGTATTGGTGGTTTTGCCTCTATCTTTCGATTTAATTTTCCAGAACTTAAAGACCCCTGTTTGGTCAGTGCTACAGACGGTATCGGAACAAAATTAAAGCTGGGTATCGAGCTTGAGAGCTATGAATCCCTTGGACAAGACTTAGTTGCCATGTGCGCCAATGACCTGATTTGCACAGGGGCTTCACCCCTTTACTTTCTGGATTATTTTGCAACATCAAAACTTGATCTTCATCAGGCTCAATCCTTTTTAAAGGGTGTTCGAAAAGCCTGTCATGAGTCCCAGATGGCTCTGATTGGTGGCGAAACAGCTGAAATGCCAGGTCTTTATCAACCCAAAGACTTTGATTGTGCCGGATTTGCTGTGGGTGTTGTTGATCGAGAAAAGATTTTAGGCCCGCAAAATGTTAAAAAAGGCATGGTGGCCCTTGGGGTCAGTAGCTCGGGTTTTCATAGTAATGGCTACTCTTTAGTGAGAAAGCTCTTTAGTACCCCCGATGATCTTAAAAAATGGGGGGATGCCCTTTTAACTCCGACCCATCTTTATATTGATTTAGCATTGAAAGCCCTCAAGCAGTCGTCGGTGGCGGCCATAGCGCACATCACCGGTGGTGGAATTCATAATATTGCTCGCGTGATCCCTAAAAATCTCTCTTTAGAACTTAAAAATTGGCAGTGGCCAGAGCTTTTTAAAGAGGCTCAACGCCGCGCTAAAATCACTGATGCTGAGATGTTAAAAACATTTAATTGTGGAGTGGGATTAGTGTTTATCATTGATACCACCGAAGTGAATTCCCTTAAATCTTTGATACAGAATCTGGGTTTTCAGTCTTATGATTTAGGTGTGCTTGTGGATGGTGATCAGACCGTGATCATACCAGAGGTCTAAATTGCAAAAAAAACGCTTAGCCGTTTTTATTTCTGGTTTTGGTTCTAATCTTAATGTGTTTCTTGAAAACAAAGACCATTTTAAAGACATACTTGTGATCAGTTCAAATCCAAAGGCCTATGGGCTTCAAAGAGCCAAGGACTTTCAAGTTGAAAGTCATACTTTAAATTCACCGATTCAGTGGGATGATCTTCATCAATTCCTGATTTTAAAAAAGATCGACTTTATATTTCTCGCTGGATTTATGAAAATCCTGCCCCCGGAGTTTATAAAGCTCTGGACAGGAAGGATCCATAACCTCCATCCCTCACTTTTACCAGCCTTCAAGGGGTTAAAAGCCATTGAAAGGGCCTATGAGGCCGGGTCCAGTATTGGCGTCAGTATCCATGAGGTCAGCGAAGAGCTAGATAGTGGTCGACTTATCCTGCAAAAAAAGGTGATTGATGGTGAGGAAGTTCAAAAAATGAGCCTTAAAGAGGCTGTTGAACAAACACACAAGGCCGAGCACTCCCTGGTTCTTGAATGGATTAAGATTCATTCTGATTTTTAAAATAAAATACTGATAACAATGGTTTCTTTTCGCCTCTCTTTTTGGTATGAAATGAGCCTACAAATCAAAATGACAGACTTATCGATCCAAAGGAGTTACCTGTGATCGAGCGTTACACAAGAGCTGAAATGGGTGAGCACTGGAGTTCTCAGGCGCGCTGGTCCAGCATGCTTGAGGTCGAATTGGCCGTGGCCCGTGCCCAATCCGAAATGGGCATCATTCCTAAAGAAGCCTATGGACCCATTTCTAAAAAAGCCGCTTTTCAGATTGATCGAATCTTAGAGATTGAAAAAGAAACCAAACACGACATCATTGCTTTTGTTTCTAATGTGGCCGAAAACATCGGGCCCGAAGGTCGTTATCTGCATTTTGGTATGACAAGCTCTGATGCTCTAGATACAGCGCTGAGTGTTCAAATCAAAAAAGCTTCAAAAGTTTTACTGAAAAGTTACAACCGACTTCTTGAAGCATTAAAAAAACAAAGCCTAAAACACGAGAAAACCATCTGTGCGGGACGAACCCACGGGATGCACGCCGAACCCACAACTTTCGGTTTAAAGCTGGCTGGTTTTTTTGCTGAATTTAAACGTCACGAAAATCGCTTACATTTAGCCCTTGATCAAATTGCTATAGGTAAACTGAGTGGGGCCGTGGGGACCTATTCTTTTTTAAAACCCCAAGTTGAAAAAAGAGTTTGCGAAATCCTTGAGTTGCGTCCAGAGACCATTGCCACACAAGTGATCCCGCGCGATCGTCACGCCGAACTTTTTAGTGCTTTAGCTCTTATAGGCGGAGGGCTTGAGCGTTTAGCGATCGAGCTACGTCACCTGCAGCGTAACGAAGTGGCCGAAGTGTATGAGGGCTTTTCGAAAGGGCAAAAAGGCTCAAGTGCCATGCCCCACAAAAAAAATCCCATCAGCAGCGAAAACATCACCGGCTGTGCCAGACTTTTAAGATCCTACTGTTTATCGGCTTTTGAAAACATGGCCCTTTGGCATGAAAGAGATATTTCTCATTCGTCAGTGGAGCGGGTCATCTTTCCGGATGCTTTTATTCTTTGTGATTACGCTCTTGATCGGATGGCTTTGGTCATAGAAAACCTCGAAGTGGATCTTGAACAAATGAAAAAGAATATGGATATCTCGCAAGGTCAGCTTTTTAGTTCACACCTTTTGCTTCATATGGTGGATCAGGGCCTCAGTCGCGAAGAGGCTTATAAAAAAGTTCAATTGCTTTCTCATACTCTTAATAAAGGTGAGCATCTGCGTGATATTGTGCTGACTCACCCAGAAACAAAACAGTATTTTAATTCAAAGGTTGTGGATGAAATTTTCTCTGGGGTCAGGCATCTTAGCGAAGTTTCTCAACTGATTTCTAAAACTTTAGGAGTTTAATTTGGATTACATTAAAGGCGAGCTTCTCTACGAAGGTAAAGCTAAAAAAATTTTTAGCGTCAAAGATCATGACAATATGATCTGGCAAGAGTTTAAAGACTCATTCACCGCTTTTAATGGCGAGAAAAAAGCCCAAATCAAAGACAAAGGAAAAGTGAACCGAGAAATCGCATCTATCCTTTTTAAAAAAATGAAAGATGTCGATATTCCCTGCCATTGGGTGGCTGATCATGGCGAGATTGATATGATCACCGAAAAGCTCACCATGATTGACCTTGAAGTGGTGGTGCGAAATATTTTGGCAGGCTCTACGGCTAAAAAATTAGGGATTCCAGAAGGACTTGTTCTTGAAACACCTTTGTTAGAGTTCTATTACAAAAAAGATGCTCTAGGTGATCCATTTATCAGTGATGATCAAGCTTTGATGCTTAAAACCGTTAAAAATAAAACAGATCTCAATACGTTAAAAACTTTGGCTCTTAAAGTGAACGAAGTTTTGATTTCTACTTTTAACAAAGCCGAAATTGATTTGGTGGATTTTAAAATTGAGTTTGGTTACGCCAAAGACGGCACCATTAAATTAGGGGACGAGATTTCGCCTGACAGTTGTCGTTTGTGGGATAAAAAAACTAAAGAAAAAATGGATAAAGATCGCTTTCGCCGAGATCTTGGTGATGTGGTTGGCTTTTATAAACAGGTTCTTGAAAGATTAAAAAAATAAGGATGGTTTCAATGAAGTTTGCTCTCAAAATTTTACCAAAAACAGAAGTGCTTGATACCCAAGGTCGCGCTGTGCAAAAAACCCTTCAAAGCCACGGCTTTCAACTGACTGACTGTCATGTGGGTAAGTATCTTGTGCTCGAGATCGATGAAACCAGTCCCGAAAAAGCCAAGGCCCAAGCTATTCTGATGGCTGAAAAGGGGCTCTACAATCCACTGATTGAAACCTATCAACTGGAAGCTCTATGAAAAAAGTAGGAATCCTTCGCTTTCCGGGGACCAATTGTGATCGAGACATTTGGAAGTCGGTTGAACTTAAAAATCAAAAACCCAGCTGGCTTTGGTATCAGGATCACTTTGATTACAAAGACTATGACGCTTTTGTTTTACCCGGTGGGTTTAGTTATGGTGACTATTTACGTTCTGGTGCTCTGGCAGCCCTTTCTCCGGTGATGGAGAGTTTGCGTGAAGCTAGCCTTAAAGGTTATCCCATTTTTGGAATTTGCAACGGTTTTCAAATTCTGTGTGAAGCGGGTCTTTTGCCAGGTGTGCTTATGAGAAATCAAGAGGGACGCTTTATTGACCAGTGGGTGGATTTAAAACTTAAAAATCAGTCTCTTTGGTCCCCGGGTGAAGTGGGTCAAACCTATCGTATGCCTATGGCTCATGCTGATGGACGATTTTTTATTCAAGAAGAGTCCCTTAAACAAATCGAAGATCAAAATCAAATTTGGCTGACCTATGAAAATAATCCTAATGGTTCTGTGGCCGATATTGCAGGGATCATGAATGAAAAAAGAAACGTGGTGGGCATGATGCCCCATCCAGACCGAGCCTTGTTTGATTGGATGGGAAGCCGTGATGGTCTTAAATTTTTTGATTGGAATTTATCATGAATTTATCTGAAAAATTAAAACTCTATCGTATCAGTCAAAGTGAATATAACAGGATCAATGATCTTTTGGGTCGTGAGCCCAAAGGAGTAGAATGGGCCATCTTCTCGGCCCTTTGGAGCGAGCACTGCTCTTATAAAAGTTCAAAAGTTCATCTTAAAAAACTTTTTTCTCAGTCGCCCAGAGTCCTACAAAGTTTTGGCGAGAACGCCGGAATCGTTGATCTTGGTGATGGCGAAAAAGTGGCCTTTAAAATGGAAAGCCATAACCATCCCAGTTTTATCGAACCCTATCAAGGTGCAGCCACTGGTGTGGGCGGAATTCTGCGAGATATTTTTACCATGGGTGCTCGTCCCATAGCTCTTGCCAATTATTTGTGTTTTGGCGAAGCCAGTGCGGATCGTATGACAGAACTTGTTGATGGTGTTGTACGCGGGATAAGCGGTTACGGGAATTGCGTGGGTGTTCCTAACATCACTGGACAAACTAATTTTGACAAAAGTTATAACGGAAACATATTAGTGAACGCTATGGCCGTGGGTCTGTTTACAAAAGACGATCCTATCTGTTTATCAAAAGCCAAAGGCACCGGAAACCTTGTGGTGTACGTCGGTGCAAAAACGGGGAGAGACGGAGTTCACGGTGCCAGTATGGCCTCAGAATCTTTTGATGAGGACTCTCAAAGTAAACGTCCCACCGTTCAAATTGGTGATCCTTTCTTCGAGAAACTTTTGATCGAATCTTGCCTTGAAGTGATGAAAGAAGATTTAGTTGTGGCGATCCAAGATATGGGTGCAGCAGGACTGACAAGCTCAAGCTTTGAGATGGCCGAAAAAGGTGGGGTGGGTCTGACTCTTCATCTTGATCAAGTGCCCCTTCGTGATCCCAGCATGAGTGCCGAAGATATTTTACTTTCTGAAAGCCAAGA